>CANNEJ010000001.1 GCA_947503585.1 Anaerolineales bacterium
AGCATATTGTGGATGATTGCTGTGTGGTGCGCAGCTCGTGGCTGTTTGGGTATGGCGGGCGCAACTTTTTGCACCGCATCTTGGAGCTGGCGCGCAGTGCTGCACCGCTGCGCGTTGTGACGGACGAAACCGGTGCGCCCACCGCAGTTGAAGATTTAGCTGATGCCATTTTCAGCTTGATCGAAAGCCGCCAGCGCGGCATTTTTCATTTGGTGAACTCGGGCTTTGCCTCGCGCTACGAACTAGCGCGGGCTGTGCTGGACCTTTGCGGGCACAGTGCCACCAAAATTGAGCCCGCGCTGCTTGCCGGCTTCCCACGCGCCTCCACGCCGCCGCGCAACGGCTGCCTGCGCAACAGCGCCGCCGCCGCAATCGGAATTAAATTGCGCCCGTGGCAGGACGCCCTGCCGGAGTTCATTGGCAGTTTGCAGCCCGCCGGCAGCGCTGCCCGCTGATTGCAGCCCGCAGCCGGGCAGCCGTCCCGCGCATGATCTCGGTCATCATTCCCAACTGGAACGGCGCCGCACATTTACCCACGTGCCTGGCAGCTCTGCATGCGCAAACCGATCGTGATTTCGAAGTGCTGGTGGTGGACAACAACAGCACGGATGAATCGCTGCGCCTGCTGGCCGCACGCTACGCCGCGGTGCGGGTGATTGCGCTGCCGCACAACGCCGGCTTTACCGGCGCCTGCAACGCCGGGCTGGCCGCCGCCTACGGCAGCATTTTGGCGCTGCTAAACAACGACACCGCCGCCGCGCCGGACTGGCTGGCCGAAGTGCGCGCCGCATTTGCACGCCACCCGCACGCAGGCAGCGTGGCCAGCCGCATGCTGCTGTTTGACAAGCGCGACACGCTGCACACTGCTGGCGACCTGTTTGGCAGCGATGGCATGCCCGCCAACCGCGGCGTTTGGCAGACCGACACCGGCCAGTACTTTGAGGGCGAGGTCTTCTCCGCGTGTGGCGGCTCAGCCGCTTACCGCCGCAGCATGTTGGAGGAAACCGGCCTGCTGGACGAGCGCTTCTTTTTCTCTTGCGAAGATGTGGATCTTGGCTGGCGTGCGCAACTGCGCGGCTGGCGCTGCGTGTATGCGCCGCGTGCGATTGTGTATCACAAGCTGGCCAGCACAGGCGGCGGACCCACTGCCAGCTACTTTGACGGGCGCAACAGCATCCATGTGCTGGTGAAAGATGTGCCGGGCGTCGTTTGGCGGCTGCATTGGCGCAGCATTTTGATGCGCCAGCTGCAGCTGGCGTTGCAGGCGCTGCGCAGCTGGCGCGGGGCCGCAGCGCGCGCGCGGCTGCGTGGGCAGCTGGCAGGCCTTGCCGCTGTGCCCGCTATGTTGGCAGCGCGCCGCCGGGTTCAGGCAGCGCGCCTCATTTCCGACGAGCAAGTGCTGGCGCTCCTCAGCAGCCCGGTGCACAACACCTGATACCGCTATGACGCTATTGTCCATCATCATCCCGGCCCACAACGAAGAGCGCCGCCTGAGCGAGACGCTGCCGCGCGTGCTGCAGTTCTTGCGCACGCAAGATTATGCGTCCGAAGTACTGGTGGTGGAGAACGGCAGCAGCGACCGCACAGCAGCCGTGGTGGCTGAGCTGGCACGCAGCGAGCCGCGCCTGCAATTGCTGTGTGAGGCGCAGCGCGGCAAGGGGCTGGCAGTGCGGCGCGGCATGCTGGCTGCGCGCGGCGCGTTCCGCTTCATGTGCGACGCGGACCTCTCCATGCCAATCGAACAAGTTGTGCGGTTCCTGCCGGCGCAGCTGGCGGAATTTGACGTGGCGATTGGTTCGCGCGAAATCCCGGGCGCAGTGCGTTTTGGCGAGCCGGCTTTCACGCATCTGCGCGGCCGTGTATTCAGCAATCTGGTGAAGCTGGCCGTGCTGCCCGGCATTGAGGACACGCAATGCGGATTTAAATGCTTCACGGCCGCGGCTGCGGAGGACTTGTTCCGCGTGCAGCGCTTGGACGGGCTGAGCTTTGATGTGGAGCTGCTGTTTATTGCGCGCCTGCGTGGCTACCGCATTCGCGAAGTGCCGATCGACTGGTATTTTCACCGCGAGACAAAAGTGCGCATGGTGCGCGATACCCTGCAGATGCTGCATGATGTGCTGACGCTGCGCCGCAACTTGCGCGCCGGGTTTTATGAGCGCGCAGCGTAAGCCGCCGCAGCTGCGCTTGGAGCGGCGGCTGTGGGCTGCCGGCTGCCGTTATGTGGCGGGCGTTGATGAAGCCGGCCGCGGTGCGTGGGCCGGTCCGGTGGTGGCTGCAGCCGTCATCCTGCCCGCAGACCGCAAAGACCTGCGCCGCCGGCTGGCGGGCGTGCTGGACTCCAAGCTGCTGAGCAGCAGCCAGCGCGCAAAACTTGCGGTTGCCATTCGCGCAACCGCACTGGCCGTGGGTGTGGGCGGCGCCGGACCAATGGAAATCGACCGCGACGGAATTCTGCCGGCAACGCGCGCGGCGATGCAGCGCGCGATTGCAGCGCTGCGGCCGCGGCCGCGCCACTTGCTGGTGGACGCAGTGGACCTGCGCGCTGTGGTGGCACTGCCGCAGCAGCGCATGCACCATGGCGAGCATGCGTCGCTCTCAATTGCAGCGGCGTCCATCATCGCCAAGGTGGCGCGGGACGAGTTGATGCAGGCACTCGACACACACTATCCCGAATATGGCTTTGCAAAGCACAAGGGCTACGGCACCCGCGCGCACCAGCTGGCGCTGCACACGCATGGCGCAGCGCCGGTGCACCGCCACTCGTTCCGGCCGCTGGCTGCGTTGGCTGCGCCGGCCGCTGCGTAGGCGCGCATGCGTGTCGCAATCGTACATGACTGGCTGAACCAGCGCGGCGGCGCCGAGGATGTGCTTGAGCGCATGCAGGCACTGTATCCCGCTGCGCCCGTGTTCACCAGCATCTACGCGCCGGAGACGATGCCGGCAGCTTACCGGCAGTGGGACATTCGCACAGCCTTCACCAACCGCCTGCCTGGAATTCACCGCCGCCACCAACCGTATCTGCTTTTGTATCCGCTGGCATTTGCCGGCTTCAACCTTGCCGGCCACAATGTGATCCTCTCCAACAAGAGCGGCTTTTGCATGGAAGTGCGCAAGCCAGCGGGCGCGCTGCACGTGTGCTACTGCCTGACGCCCACGCGCTATGTTTGGGGCCTTGAAGACTATGCGGCGCGCGAGCCAATCCCGGCCGGCATGCTGGCTGCCCTGCGCCTGCTGGTGCCGTGGCTGCAGCGCCGTGAGCGCGCGGCCGCCCGCAGCGTCGATCACTTTCTCGCCATCTCCAGCGCCGTGCAGCAGCGCATTGCGCTGCACTACGGGCGCGAATCCACCGTGCTACATCCGCCGGTGGAAACCGCCCGCTTTGCACCCACGGCTGCACCCGGCGATTATTTTCTGGTGGTGTCCCGGCTGGTGCCGTACAAGCGCATAGATTTGGCTGTGCGCGCCTGCACAAGTTTGCAGCTGCCGTTAGTAGTGGCCGGCGAGGGGCGCGATCTGCAGCGCTTGCAGCAGATGGCCGGCCCAACCATCAAGTTCATTGGCCGTGTACCGGCGGCCGGGCTGCCGGACCTGCTGGCAGGCTGCCGGGCTTTTATCTTTCCGGGCTTGGAAGACTTTGGAATTGCACCAGTGCAGGCGCTGGCCAGCGGCCGGCCGGTGATAGCCTTCGCCGGCGGCGGTGCGCTGGATTACGTTGATGCGCAGCACACCGGCTGCCTGTTCCAAGAACAAACTGTTGAAGCGCTTGAAGCAGCCTTGCGCAGCATCCGCCCGCAAGACTACGAACCCGCCGCATTGCAGCGCTTCGCGTTACAATTCGATGTCAGCGTGTTTGATGAGCGCTTGCGCGCCTTCATCGCCAAGCATGCGCCGGCATAAAAATGGAATTGCGCGCCTACGGAATAATCTTGCGCCGCTGGTGGTGGGCCGCCTTGCTGCCCGCGTTGGTGGTTAGCGGTATCGGCCTCGCAACTTATGCGCAGCCGATGCCGGCCTATGTCACCACGCTGCGCTTTTTTGCCAGCTTGCCGCCAACGACCACAACAGCCGGCAGCTTTGACCCTGCCTACTACAGCTGGCTCTCCTCCGAATACACTGTGGCGGCCCTTGCAGATTGGGTGCGCACCGGAGACTTTGCAAGCGCGGTCAGCGCCAACCTGCAGCCGGACGGCGTGCTACTGGAAGCGTCAGCCGTGCAGGCTGCGCTCTCCAGCGACTACGCGCGCAGCATGCTAAGCGTGTATGTGCGCGCAGCCTCGCAAGCAGACGCGGCTGCATTGGCGCACGCCGTAACCCGCGTCCTGCAAACTCAAAACGCAAATGTCTTCCCGCAGCTGGGCGGCACGCCGGCACAGGTGCTGGCATTGGACGAACCCGTAGTGGCGCTCGCCGCCCCGGGCTGGAATGAAACGTTTGCGCTGCCATTGCGCGTGCTGGCCGGCCTTGGGGCGGGCTTGCTGCTGGCATTTGGCGCGCACTATCTGGACCCGCACCTGCACACCCGCAGCGACGCCGAACAGCTTGGCCTCACCGTAATCGGCCAGATTCCGCGCCGCAAGGGGCGCTAAATCCTGCATGGTAAACTTTGCGCTCGACATTGCATAATGCCACTCGGTGAATATTTCCGCATCCTGCGCCGGCGCGGCTGGATCATTGTGCTGCTGGCCTGTCTTACAGCAGCCAGCGCGCTTGTGTTCAGCACCGTGCAAAACCCGGTCTACCGTGCCACAGTAAATGTGCTGGTGCAGCCCGCGCGCACGGACTTCGGCCTGGCGCAAAGCGCCAAGCTGCTGCTCGATTCTTATGTGGCCTTCCTTGATACTGACAACAGCGCCGCAGCCATCATTCAGGATTTGCAGCTGGACATGCTGCCCGAAACTCTGCGCGCAGATGTAAGCATCGCTGCCGAGGCGCAGCGCTTTCTGATCACCATTGAAGTGGACAATGAAAACGGGGATGCGGCCAACGACATTGCGCGCAAGTGGGCCGAGCTGCTGGTGCAGTGGCGCAATGATGAAAACCAAAAGCAGCGCCGCGAAGACCGCGTTACCGCGCTGCTGCTTGACGCGCCGCGCTACGTGCTCGATCACCCGCGCCGCGGCCTCAACACAGCGGCCGGCGGTGTGCTGGGCATTTTGCTTGGCGGCTTGCTCATCTTCTTCCTCGAATATTGGGATGCGGGCATTCTGCGCACGCGGACGGATGTGGAGCGCCAGCTGAACCTTGCGGTGCTGGGCGCCATTCCCGCTGTCTCCAGCAGCACGCGAGCCGGCAGATAACATGGCACCGAACCTAATCACGCTTACGGACCCGCGCTCCCCGGCGGCCGAAGCCTACCGCGCACTGCGCACCAACCTGCTCTTCAGCGCACTGGAGCGCGCCCTGCCCACGCTGCTGATTACCACGCCATCGGCAGCCACGGCGGATGCCAAAAGCGAGTGCGCTGCAAATCTGGCCGTTACGCTGGCGCAGTCCGATCGCAGCGTGCTGCTGGTGGATTGTGACCTGCGCCAGCCGCGCCAGCATGCGCTATGGGGACTGGCTGCTGATCGCGGGCTTAGCAGCGCGCTGCGCGATGGCGGCGCGCTGCCCGTGTGCGCGGTGAATGTGCCCAACTTGAAAGTGCTGCCCGCCGGCCCGCACCCGGACAATCCGGCCGACCTGCTCGGTTCGCGCAAAATGGAAGCGCTCTTGCTGACACTGCAGCAGCAGGCCGAGATTGTAATTTTTGACGCACCGCCGGTGCTGGTGGTTACTGACGCCGTGCTGCTGGCCTCCAAGCTGGCCGGTGCCCTGCTGGTGCTGAGCGCCGGGCATACCCGCCGCGACGACGCCGAGCGCGCCAGCGAGCTGCTGCAAAAGGGCCGCATTCATATTTTGGGCGCCGTGCTGGCCAACGCTGAAGACAGCGGCCAGCGCACCTACTAAGCCCAGCATGCTGCGCAGCGCAGCCTACCCGGCGCGCACCTGCCAGCGAAAATAATTATGAAGGGCCTCATCCTCTCCGGCGGCAAGGGCACGCGGCTCTATCCGCTGACTTACACGCGCGCCAAGCAGCTCATTCCGATTGCCAACGAGCCCGTGCTCTTTCGCGTCATTCGCGCCATTCGCGATGCCGGCGTAAACGAGATTGGCATTGTGATCGGCGAGACCGGCCCCGAAGTGCGCGAGGCCGTGGGCGATGGCAGCCGCTGGGGTGTGCGCGTTACGTACATCGAGCAGGACAAGCCGGCGGGGCTCGCACACGCAGTGCAAATTTCACGCGCGTTCCTGGGCGACGAGCGCTTTGTGATGTTCCTTGGCGACAATGTGATCCAAGGCGGCATCAGCCCGCTGATTGAGCAATTTGCCAGCTCGCCATGGAACAGCCAGATTGTGCTGACGCGCGTGCCCAACCCGCAGCACTTTGGCGTGGCTGAGCTGCACGCGGACGGCTCCATCAAACAGCTTGTGGAAAAGCCCGCCGTACCTGCCTCAGACTTGGCGCTCGTGGGCATCTACATGTTTGACGCACACATTTTTGAAGCAGTGGCTGCCATCAAGCCATCGGCGCGCGGCGAGCTCGAGATTACAGATGCAATTCAATGGCTGGTGAGCGCCGGCAAAAGCGTGCACCCCTATGTGCACAGCGGCTGGTGGATCGACACCGGGAAACCACTGGACATGCTAAGCGCCAACAACCGCGTGCTTGAAGAGCTGGCGCCGGGCAACGCTGGCACCGTGGATGACAAATCAACGCTTGGCCACCACGTGATTGTGCAGGCGGGCGCCACCATCATCAACAGCGTGGTGCGCGGGCCAACCATCATTGGCGAAAATACGCGTCTCGAAAACGCCTACATCGGCCCGTACACCTCTGTGTATCACGATTGCGAAATCGTTAATTCTGAGCTGGAGCACTCGATTGTGCTGGAGCATGTGCGCCTTACGAATGTGCCGCTGCGTATCGTTGACAGCATGATCGGACGCTATGCTGAGATCGGCCACACCACACACCTGCCGCGCGCGCTGCAAACAAACCTCGGCGACCACAGCAAACTCTGGGTGCCGTAGCGTGGCGGCCGCCCGCGCCGATTGCCATTCCGCGAATTCAAACCCGGGGAATCACGTGGGCTGCTGGCACAGAGTTAATTTAGCATGAGCCACAGCAACGCTGCAAATTGGCGCGCTTTGCAGGCGGCCGGCAAAGGCGCGCGCGCCTTTGCAGTTCACCTCAAGCGCTTTGAAGCAATTGTGCTGCGCGCATCGGCACAAACCGCGCGCGGCCTGCGGCGCCATCTGGCGGTGCGCTGCTATCTCGAAGATTTGCGCACTCCGGCTTTTATGCTGCAAGGCTTGGGGCGCGTGTATCGCAAAGTCCTGCCGCACGCTGCAGGCGCCGTGATCGAGCGCCAGCGCTTAATTTATAAAGGGGTGGAGGATACGCTTGGCGAATTTGATGCCTGGCACACGCTGCTTGTGCGCGCCCAAACGGCGTGGCGCGCGCCCACCGAAGTGCAGGCCTGGTTTCACGACAACCGCATGCACGCTGCGGGCCGCGTAGATGCTGCTTTGCATTTTTTGAAGCTGACGCCAGAAGAAGGCGGGCATGGCTCAGCTGGCGGCGCCCACAACATCCCGGCGCTGGTTGGCATACGCGCCGAGTGCGCCGAATTGCCATGGCCAGCGGATCGGAAGGATCGCAAAAAAGTGGCGCGGTTTCTGGCAGACGAGTTGCGCGAGATTGAAGAGCAGTGCGAAAGCGGCACGCTAAATCTGCGCGATCTTGAAGGCGGATTGCATGAGCTGCGCCGCCGCCTGCGCTGGCCGTCTGTGTATGCTGCGGCCCTCAACGGACTGGTGGTTATCGGCCCGCAGAATGCAGCTGCGGCCGGCCTCACCCATTACTTTACGGCGGCAGTGACGGGTTCGCGCCATGCGCACCTGCCGCGCAACCGCCGGGTAGCGCAGCCGCTCGAAATTAACTATGCACACTGGATGGCGCTCAGCTGGCTAATTCAGGAACTGGGGCTGCTGAAAGACCGGCGCCAATGGACAGCAGCGCTGAAGGCCGCGTTAAGCGGCAGTGGTGCGCGCCCGGGCAGGGCGCTGGCGCAAATGCTGGGCAAGGACTTCAGCACAGCAGCAACCACTGCGCGCGCGGCTACCAATGCCATCGAGCGCCTTGTCCTCAAAGAGCGCGTGCTGGGCTGCATCGCAAACGAGCTGGACCGCCAGAAATAAATCCAACGCCCGGGAGCAAATCGGCAGCCGCCGCTTTGCTTTTGTTACAATCGCAGTGGTGCCAATATCTGCCGCATACCCTTAAGAGAGTACTATGACTAAACTTCCTGCCGACCCGTTTGGCGCGCGCAGCCAACTCGGCGAATACATCATCTTCCGGCTCGACGCGCTGGCAAAGCGCGGCCTGGGCAGCGGGCAGCACCTGCCATTTTCAATTCGCGTATTGCTGGAAGGATTACTGCGCAACTGCGACGGTTATCTCGTGCAGGCAGCGGATGTGGAACGCCTGGCAGCATGGAACGCAGCGCAACCTGCTGCCAACGAGCTGCCGTTTATGCCGGCGCGCGTGATTATGCAGGATTTTACCGGCGTGCCATGCGTGGTGGATCTGGCTGCAATGCGCGACGCCATGCGCCGCCTGGGCGGCGACCCGCAGCGCATCAACCCGCTTGTGCCCGTCGATCTGGTGATCGACCACTCCGTGCAGGTGGACTACTTTGCCGACGGGCTTGCGCTGCTGCGCAACTCCGAGCTGGAGTTCAAGCGCAACGGCGAACGCTACGAGTTTTTGCGCTGGGGTGCGAAAGCATTTGACAACTTGCGTGTCATCCCGCCCGCCACCGCCATCGTCCATCAAGTCAACCTTGAGTATTTAGCGCAGGGCGTGGTGAGCAAAATTGAAAGCGGCACAAACAAAACGCTGCTGTTCCCGGACACGCTCGTGGGCACTGATTCGCACACCACCATGATTAACGGGCTCGGTGTGCTGGGCTGGGGCGTGGGTGGCATCGAGGCCGAAGCCGTCATGCTTGGCCAGCCGTTGTACATTGTGACGCCACAGGTGATTGGCTTTAAATTGCAGGGGCAGCTGCGGGAAGGCGTTACCGCCACCGATTTGGTTTTAACGATCACGCAGATGCTGCGTGCCAAAGGCGTGGTGGACAAGTTTGTAGAATTCTTCGGACCGGGCCTTGGCGAAATGCCGCTGCCGGACCGCGCCACAATTGCAAACATGGCACCGGAGTACGGCGCCACCTGCGGCTTCTTTCCCACCGATGATGAGACGCTGCGTTATCTGCGCAGCACCGGGCGCAGTTCTGCTGCCGGTTTGCTGGAGCGCTATGCCAAAGAGCAAGGGCTGTTCCGCAGCGCAAACACACCAGACCCGCTGTTTACGGATACGCTGGCGCTGGACCTGGCAAGTGTGGAACCATCGCTGGCGGGCCCCAAACGCCCGCAAGACCGCGTGGCGCTGGCAGATGTGCAGCGCACCTTTCGCGCAGCGCTGACCGCGCCCGTCAAGGAGCGCGGCTTCGGGCTGGCAGCCGCCGAAGCAAGCCGCAGCGTACCGTTGGAAGACGGCGGCAGCAGTGCCACCGTTCCACAAAATATTGGTAACGGCGCGGTTGTGATTGCAGCCATCACCTCTTGCACCAACACCAGCAACCCCAGCGTGATGCTGGGTGCGGGCTTGCTGGCCAAAAAGGCGGTGGAGCGCGGCCTGCGCGTCAAGCCGTTTGTGAAGACCAGCCTGGCACCGGGCTCAAAGGTAGTGACCGAGTACCTGCGCGAGTCCGGCACGCTGCCGTTCCTTGAGCAGCTTGGGTTCAATGTGGCTGCATATGGCTGCACAACTTGCATCGGCAACAGCGGGCCGCTGCCCGCAGCCGTGGTGAAGGCGATCGGCGCCGGCAACCTTGTGGCCGCTGCCGTGATTTCGGGCAACCGGAACTTTGAGGGCCGCGTGCATCCGCATGTAAAGGCAAACTATCTGGCATCGCCGCCGCTGGTTGTGGCGTACGCTCTGGCCGGCACCACGTACATTGACCTGACACAGGACGCGCTGGGAACCGGCACTGACGTGCAGCCCGTGTATCTGCGCGATATCTGGCCGTCGCAACGCGAAGTGGCCGATGCCATCGCCAGTTCGATCAAGCCTGAGATGTTCACGCGCTCCTACGGCAACGCATTTGATGGCAACCCGCAATGGAATGCCATTCCGGTCAGTGACGGAGCCCTGTACCCGTGGCGCGCGGATTCCACTTACATTCAGAACCCGCCGTTCTTTGAAAATCTGGAGTTGGAACCGGCTGCGCTTACAGAAATTCGCGGCGCGCGTGTGCTGGCCATGCTGGGCGACAGCATCACCACCGATCACATTTCTCCCGCCGGAAATATTGCGCGCGAGTCGCCGGCGGGCCGCTACCTGCTGGATGCCGGCGTGGAGCCGGCAGACTTTAACCAGTACGGTACGCGGCGCGGCAATGACCGCGTGATGACACGCGGCACCTTTGCCAATATCCGGCTCAAGAATTTATTGCTGGGCGGCGCAGAGGGCGGCAACACGCTCTACTTTGAGGCGGGCAAGCCGGCTCCCGAAACAATGCCCATCTACGATGCCGCCATGCGCTACAAGCAGGCGGGAACGGCGCTTATCCTGCTGGTGGGACGCGAGTACGGCAGCGGCTCCAGCCGGGACTGGGCCGCAAAAGGCGCGCATCTTTTGGGCGTGCGTGCGGTGCTGGCAGAATCATTTGAGCGCATCCATCGCAGCAATCTGGTGGGCATGGGAGTGCTGCCGCTGGTGTATAGCGCGGGCGCCACGGCTGAGTCTTTGGGCCTGACCGGCCATGAAGCATTTGACGTACTTGGAATTGCCGGCGCGCTGCAGCCGCGCCAGGCGCTGCAGGTTGTGGCAACGCATCCGGGCGGGCGGCGCACGGAGTTCACCGTCCTCGCACGCATCGACACACCGGTGGAAGTGGAGTACTACCGCAACGGCGGCATCCTGCAAACCGTGCTGCGCAAACTGGTGCGCAATTAAATTCTTGGGCCGGTAACGGCTGCCGCAGCCGGCAACTGGTGCGGCAGCGTTATGCTGCTGCGCCCGGTCTGGAAAAGTTTGTGTAGTGGTATTGGATGCGGCCGTCGCGCAGGCCGAGCGTATCCTTGCCGGACTGTACTGCGCTCCCGGACTTTTCCCAGCGCCATTCAAAAGCCCACGAGTTGTCTTTGCCGCGCGCATCCACAACCGTAAAGCGTCCGCCGGCGAGCAGTTCGCCTAGCAGCTGTTGATACCACTGGCGGATGGCCGGCGCCCCAAAGATCATGCGCTTTGCAGAAACATGGCCGGCGTTGGCTTGATAAAGCGCCACGAGTGCATCAAGGTTGGCACTGTTGGCTGCTGCCAGCCACTGCTGCAGTAACACGTTGGGGAGTGCAGGCTGCGGTGCGGGCTGGGCAACCGGCTGTGGTGCAGGCTGGGCGACCGGCTGTGGTTGGATAACCGGCGCCACAGGCTGCGCAACGGGCTGCGGCTGCGGCTGCGGAACCGGCAGCGGCTGGGCAATCGGCCGCGCATCAGCCTGCCAGTCAAAACGCGCCACCGCATTCCACAGGTGCTGGTTTCCAGCCGAGGTCGCCCAATCCCAAGAATTTGCCGCCAGCATGCCCAACTCGCGCGCCTTCATGTAAAAAACTGCCTGATCTTCGGCGGTTGCCACCCAGCCACCGGCCCCATAGGTCGCGCCCGTGGGCACCACCGGGCGCTGGTATCCCACCAGGCTCATATTTGCAAACTCGCGTGCGGAGCGCTCCAGCTGCCGGTCCGGATTATGCGCTTGCTCCCAGTACACCTGCGGCATATTCAGATCGCACTTCTCCAAAAACGCCGCCCACGGCAGCTCGCGATGATACGACGGATAGCGGTAGGAACTCAGGGCAATCAGCATGTTTGGCAGGCCGGCTCGCAGGTCGGTCATGTAGGCGCGCGCTGCTGCAGCTTTACCCGCAGTCTTGTACTCGCCTTCGGCATCAATGACGTAACCGTCGAGGTTGAGCGCCCGCGAGCGCTCCACTGCCACCTTCGCTTCGCCGGTGGGATCATCCCCTTTCACATAATGCCAGCCCCATGCCTGCACACCCCGATTGTGCAGCGCAACCACAACCGGCCGCACAAGATCCCGGTTCTGCTTGTCAAAGCCAAACGGGTAGCGCGTGTCCGCAATTTTTAGCAGCACATGCGAAAGCCCGGCTGCGACCGCCTTTGCAGCAATCGCCTCCGGGTTGCCACCCTCACAATTTGCCACCCGCCATATGAAGAATCCCTTGCCTGTAAGTGCCATATTGAATCAGCTAAAATTATCCGAGGATACAGGAGCAAGTATCGTGCCGCGCCCGGGCGCCCACATAAATTGCCATGGAACTTGCCAAACTAGTAGACAGCCTGCCGACTGGCACCCCGCTCCCTGAGCGGCTGCTGGTGGAGCGCGCGCATGAGTTTGCTGCGCGCCAGCATGCGGGACAGATGCGCGCCTCGGGCCATCCGTATCTGCAACACTGCATGGCAGTCGCCGAAATTCTAGCGGGCCTCAATCTGCCGGCCGCTGCCATTGCGGCCGCGCTGCTGCATGATGTGGTGGAAGATACCAGCACAACCGTGGCCGACCTGCAGCGCGAGTTCAATCCGGAAATTGCGCGGCTGGTGGATGGCGTCACACAGCTGACACAGCAAGTGGCGCGGGTGGACAAAGCCGGCGCACCCGACCCAGCCCCAGCATTGCCGGGCACCATCACCGCGCAGCGTGCCGACACCATTCGCAAAACATTTCTGGCAATGGGCGACGATGTGCGCATTATGCTCATCAAACTAGCCGACCGCCTGCACAACATGCGCACGCTGGCGCACCTGCCGGCCGCCAAACGCCAGCGCATCGCCCAAGAGACGCTCGATATCTTTGCGCCGCTGGCCAACCGCCTTGGCATTTGGCAGTTCAAGTGGGAGCTGGAAGACCTGGGCATGCGCCACACCAACCCGGCGCGCTACAAAGAGCTGGCGGCAGCGCTGCAAATGGGCCATGGCGACCGCGAACGCGTGATGGCCGAAATTGTGAAGCGCATGGAGCGCGAGCTGCAGTTGCAAGGCATTACCGCCGACGTTACCGGCCGGCCCAAGCACTTGTATAGCATCTGGCGCAAGATGGAACGCAAAGAAGTGACGTTTGAAAAAGTGTTCGACGTGCGCGCACTGCGCGTGGTAGTGCACTCCACCGCCGCCGAAGCGGGGGAGGACGAGCAGGCGCACGAGCGCCGCGAGAAACTGGCGATCGCCAACTGTTATGTGGTACTCGGCCTTGCGCACCAGATCTGGAAGCCGATCCCCGGGGAATTTGACGATTACATCGCCACGCCCAAGGACAACTTTTACCGCTCACTGCATACCGCCGTGGTGTATGACGATGGCAAAACACTCGAGGTACAGATCCGCACGCGGGAGATGGACCAAAACGCCAACCTTGGAATTGCTGCACACTGGCGCTACAAGGAGGGCAACCGCAAGCTGGATAAATCCTTTGACCAGCGGGTGGAGTGGCTGCGCTCCATGATGGACTGGCGCAGTGCCGTGACCGACGGACCGGAGTTTGTGGATGCCCTAAAGTCTGACTTGTTTCCGGACCGCGTGCTGATCTTCACGCCACGCGGCGACATCATCGACCTGCCGGCCGGCGCAACACCGATTGACTTTGCCTATCACGTGCACACCTCAGTGGGCGAACGCTGCCGCGGCTCCAAGGTGAACGGCAAACTGGTTCCGCTGAATTACGCACTGCACACCGGCGAGCGCGTGGAAATTCTGACCGCCAAGCGCGGCGGCCCGAGCCGCGACTGGCTGAACATCGAGCTCGGCTACGTGGCCTCGGCCCGCGCCCGCGAAAAAATTCGCACCTACTTCAAACTGCAAGACCGCGACAACAATGTGGTGGCCGGACGCCGCATGCTTGACCACGAATTGAAGCGCCTCAATCTGGCCGGGGTATTGCTGGACGAACTGGCCACCGAGTTCAATTTTGAAAAAGCAGACGACCTGCTTGCGGCAATCGGCTGCCATGACCTGAGCAGCCACACCGTAATCAACCACGTGGTGCGCCAACTGCGCGCCGGACAAACCGACGAGGCGCGGCTGCTGCCGCCGCCAGACAGCACGCGGCACGGCGCACCGGTTGAAACCACTGAAGTGAGCGTACTGGGAACCGGCGGCTTGCTCACGCGCCTCGCCAGCTGTTGCAGTCCGCTGCCCGGCGATGACATTGTGGGCTACACCACGCGCACGCGCGGGATCTCAATTCACCGCGGCGACTGCCCCAATGTGCTTGCAACACGCGAACCCGAACGGCTGCTGGCATGCAGCTGGGGCCGCGAAGCTGCGCGCTCCTACCCCGTGCCGCTGCGCATTGTGGCCTTCGACCGCGCCGGCCTAATGCGCGACATTGCCACGCGCGTGGCCAACGAGCATGTGAGTATTAAAGCGTTCGACATGCAGCCCGACCAGGGGCACGTGGTGCTGATGCAGATGACCATCGACGTCTCCAACCTTGCGCAGCTGCGCAAAGTGCTGAGCGGCATTGAGCAGGTGCCCAACGTGACAGAAGTGCACCGGATAAAACCGGGGAAGACCTAGCTAAATGCTCAGCGTAGCAGAAGCACGCAGCCGCATTATTGCCCGCCTGCAGCCGGTGGCGGCAGAAACTGTGGACTTGGCAGTTGCGGCCGGGCGCATCCTTGCGCAGCCGGTATTTGCGCCGCATGCGCTGCCGCCATTTGCAAACTCCGCCATGGACGGCTACGCAGTGCGCGCCGCAGATTTGGCCACTGCCAGCTCCGCAGCCCCGGTAACCCTGCGCGTAATCGAAGACATCGCTGCCGGCCAGATTCCAAAATCAACCCTTAGCGCGGGAACTGTTGCGCGCATCACCACCGGCGCGCTGCTGCCGGCGGGCGCGGACGCCGTCATCCCGGTGGAATGGACCGGAACAGACCGGCCGCAATCTGCAGACCTTTGCCCACCCAATATCCGCGTGGCACAGGGAGTCGAGCCCGGCCGATATATTCGCGCAGCAGGCAGCGATGTGAAGCAAGGAAAGCTGGCGCTACCGGCGGGTGCCCGGTTGTCTGGACCCGCGGTGGGCTTGCTGGCAGCGCTAGGCATCGGGCGCGTAGCGGTCGCCAGCCGCGTGCGCGTGGCGGTGCTATCAACCGGCAACGAGCTAGTGCCGCTTGGCACACCGCTCGCTGCTGGAAAAATCCACAACTCAAACAGCTACACGCTGGCAGCCCTGATCCAAGAAGCAGGCTGCACTCCAATAGACCTCGGTATTGTGCCTGACTCCGTAGATGCCGTTGAACTCCGGCTCGAAGACGCAGTGCAGCAAGGCGCGCAGCTGATTGTTTCATCTGCCGGCGTTTCGATGGGCAATCTTGATGTGGTGCGTCAAACTCTGGAAAAATCGCAGCGCGTCGATTTTTGGCAGGTGAATATGCGCCCGGGCAAGCCGGTGCTTTTTGGCGCACACAACGGCGTGCCATTCCTCGGACTGCCAGGCAACCCGGTTTCGGCCATCATTGCTTTTGAGTTGTTTGCGCGGCCGGCGCTGTTGCACATGAGCGGCTGTGCGCAATGGGAACGGCCGGTGGTTATGGCCCGCCTAGCCGCGGACATCCAATCCGACGGGCGTGAGACTTATGTGCGCGCGCGCGTGGAACTTGATGAGCGCAGTGGCGAGCTCAGCGCCCGCACCAGCGGTGGCCAGGACTCGCACATGCTCGGCGCACTGGCCAACGCCAACGCGTTGCTAATTATTCCAGCGGGTGTAAAATCCGTGCGCGGTGGGGATCTATTAAAAGCTTGGCTGCTACCGGTCTAGTTTTTCCACTCTGCCAAAATTCTAAGATGAATGGTAATGTTGCACCGTCCGCCGCAAATCCTGTGGCTGGCCAGGCTGAAGACCAAAACAATACACCCGGCAGTTCATCGCTGCGCAACCGCATGTATTTGACCGGCCTCGGCTTGGCCGGATTGGGTGCCCTAGACAGCGCCTATCTGACCTATGTAAAATTTGCGGGCGCGCAAGCAGCTTGTGGTGGAATTGGCGATTGCGAAACAGTCAACAACAGCGCCTACTCGGCTATCGCCGGGGTGCCAATCGCCATTCTGGGACTGGCAGCTTATTTGGCAATCATTGCGCTGTTCTTGATGGAACGCGCGCGCCCGGCACATTCTGAATTTGCGCGCCTCGCCGCGTTTGGTATGACGCTGATCGGAACAATCTATTCCGGCTGGCTTACTTATGTGGAAGTTGCAATCCTGGGCGCAATCTGCCCGTTTTGCGTCGCGTCCGCAGTTATCATCAGTCTGCTTTTTTTGATCTCAGTCCACCGCATGCTGGCTAGTGCGGACACAGCCTAGAGGAGGGCTCAATGGAAATCGTCAAGCATCTGAATTCAGCTCGGGTTGATGTGTTAGCACACCAGCTGCAGCCGCTTCCCATAAATACCAAGAAAAAAGCTGCCAAAGATCCGGAGCCAGATGAAGATGATAATTTGGTGACGGACTTCGACGGCGAAGAAGAATTAGAAGTTGAGGAAGAAGCGGAAGAGGACGACGAAGACGACGAACTTGGCGATGACGAGTTGGAGCAGGATGACGAAGATCCGGAAGAAAATGAAGAGTCAGATGAAGCGGACGATCTGGACGATCCAGAGACAGATGAGGAGGAGCCGGAAAAACCCGCGGCCGATGTTGCCGGGGAAGGGGAGCTGACGGTCGAAGATCTGGAAGAAGATGACGAAGAGATCGAAGATCTATATGGCGATGATGACGACGACGACGATGATGACGACGACGATTAGCGAAAACTAACCGGGATCACAAATGCAATGAGGGGCGCCGCTGGCGCCCCTCTTTTTTATTTCATGCAGTTTGGCTGCTACGTGCGGTGCTTAGCCAATGTGCGCTGCAGCAGATCTTCTCGGGCGGCGTCCACGCCCTTTTTCGCGCGCCGCTCGCGCTTTCCGCCGCGTGCGCCTGCCTCTGCGTTTGCCATTGCCGCGCTTAGCAGCATGCCCATGGCCGTCACCGCCGGCAGCTCCTCGGTGGCCACCGCTTCGATCATTTCGGCTTCAAGTGCACGCACGCTCAAGTCCAGCCGCCGGCGCCGGCGATCCACGCCAATCACTTTTGCCTCCAGCTCCGCGCCCTCCTTCACCACTTCATTCGCATGTTCCACCCGGTCGGCCGTAAGTTCGCGCACATGTATCAAACCGGGCTTCTCGGCGCCAATATCCAAAAACACTCCAAACTGTTCCACCCGCACTACCTTGCCGCGCCGCACTTGGCCCTCCGCCAGATCACGCCACTCTACCTCCACAGGCTTGTCCAGCGTGAGAAATATTGCGCCACCGACAGCATTCACTTTGCTCACCCATACCGTAACCGCATCGCCAACCTTGGGCGGCGGGCCCGAGCGCCCGGGCGCAGACCGCTCCAGCTGTGAAAGGTGCAGCAAGCCCTCCCGGCCATCAGCCAGCTCCACCAGCGCGCCAAACAACTCGAGCTTTTTGATCCGGCCTTGCAGCTCCGCCTTCGGCTGCGGCGCCTGCTCCGCTGCAGGTTGATTGTTATCGGGAGATTGGCGTGATGGTGATTTCAATTGGAATTGTTCCTTTGGGTATGAGACTCGCTCCGGCGAAGTCCGGCTCTCGAGTTACAGCCTAGCCCGCTGCTTCGCGATTATATTGGCGCATAGAATCGCTGTCAATCAGCCGGTGCACGGTATAATGCGCGCGCACGGCCCTGCCCGTGTGCCATGCTGAGTTGCAGCCCCCCGAAATGCGCACATTAATCACCGGTGCCAGTGGTTTTTCCGGCAGCCACCTTGCGGAGTACCTTGCCGCCAACTCGCCTGACGAATTGTACGGCTGTGGCTTGGCGGGACAAATGCCCGCCGACCTCAATGCGGCGGTCAACTACGAGTGCATTGATTTGTGTGATGCCGGTGCGGTGGGCGCGTACATCGCCCGCATCCGGCCCGCGGCAATTTACCACCTTGCCGGGCAGGCTGCGGTGCATGCCAGCTGGGGCGACCCGTGGGCCTGGTTTCAGGGCAACGTGCAGTCGCAGGTCAATATTCTGGAAGCAGCGCGCCGGCTGCAGCCGCACCCGCGCATCGTTGTCGTCACCTCCGGGCAGGTTTATGGTTCAGTGGCATCCGGCAGGCCGCTAACGGACGAAGACCGAGAATTGCGGCCAGACACGCCCTACGGCACAAGCAAAGCCGCACAGGACTGGCTGGCGCGCCAAGCATTTGAGCATTACGGGCTGCCAGTTATTCGCTTGCGCCCGTTCAATCACATTGGGCCGCGCCAGACCGGCGACTTCGTGGCCACATCATTTGCGCGCCAGCTGGTGCGCATTGCGGCCGGCCAACAGCCGCCGCGCCTGCTGGTTGGCAACCTGACCATGCAGCAGGATTTCACGGATGTGCGCGATATGGCGCGCGCCTATCATCTGGCGTGGCAGCACTGCGCGCCTGGTGAAGCGTACAATATTGCCAGCGGCAATCGGTACCCGGTGCAACAGCTGCTGGATGAGCTGCTGCGACAAACCGGGTTGCAGGTGGAAGTAGAGGTTGACCCGGCTTTGTACCGGCCCAATCCCGGGACCGAGCTGCTCCCCGACACGCGCAAATTCCTTGAGCTCACGGGCTGGCTGCCAGCCTACAACCTCACGCAAACCCTGGACTCATTGCTGCAGTACGAGCGCCACCAGCTGCAGTCCGTCGCATTGAGCGCCACAAAGTAGATCATCCCAAGAGGCCAACTATGCCCACCGCATTAATTACCGGGATCACCGGACAAGACGGCTCTTACCTCGCGGAGTTTTTGCTCCAAAAGAATTACAAAGTTATTGGCATGGTGCGGCGCACCAGCATCATCAACCTGGAACGCCTGGAGCCGATCCAGGATCGCATCTCACTGGTACAGGGCGACTTGCTGGATGAAGGTTCGCTCATCGGTGTGCTGCGCGAATTTGCGCCGGACGAGGTGTACAACCTTGCAGCCATGTCATTCGTGCCCACCTCATGGCAACAGCCGGTA
This sequence comes from Anaerolineales bacterium, assembly GCA_947503585.1. Lineage (GTDB taxonomy): Bacteria > Chloroflexota > Anaerolineae > Anaerolineales > UBA11657 > BD1. The sequence goes on from CANNEJ010000001.1 coordinate 19,174, forward strand.
CTGACCGGCGAAGCGACTGCGCTCGGCGTCACGCGCATGCTGGACGCCATCCGGCTCGTCAACAAGAACACGCGTTTTTACCAAGCCTCTTCAAGCGAGATGTTCGGCAAAGTGCAGGAAGTGCCGCAGCGCGAAAGCACGCCGTTCTATCCGCGCAGCCCCTACGGCGTCGCCAAGTTGTACGGCCACTGGATCACGGTCAACTATCGCGAGAGCTACGGCATGCACGCCACATCCGGAATCTTATTTAATCACGGCTCGCCACGCCGCGGCCTGGAGTTTGTAGAGCGCAAGATCAGCCTCGGCGTCGCTGCAATTAAACTGGGCCAGCTGGACAAGCTGCGCCTTGGCAACATGGATGCGCAGCGCGATCTGGGCTTTGCGGGTGATTACGTGCAAGCCATGTGGCTGATGCTGCAGCAAAGCGACCCGCAGGATTTTGTGATTGCAACCGGCAACACGCACAGCGTGCGCGAGATGTGCGCGGCCGCATTTGAACACGCCGGACTTGATTACAACAAGTATGTGGTGCAGGACAAGCGCTTCTACCGCCCGGCGGAAGTGGACCTGCTGGTGGGTGATCCCGCCAAAGCCGGGCGCCTGCTGGGCTGGGAGCCGGAGCTTGGCTTCAAAGAGCTTATCCATTCCATGGTGGACTCTGATATCGCCAAACTGCAGTCTGGTGTGCGCCTGCCGGACCTGCAGGAGTTCACCACAGTGCGCTTCTAAGCCCGCAGCCGCAGCAGCGCAAACCGCCGGCCGCAACCTATGCAACCTGAAGACTCCATCCGCTTTGGCACTGACGGCTGGCGCGGACGCATTGGCGACGACTATACATTTGCAAATGTGCGCCGCTGCACGCAGGGCTTTGCGCGCTACCTGCTGGAATGCGGCCACGCCGGCAAAGCCGTAGTGGTGGGACACGATCAGCGTTTTGCCTCTGAACATTTTGCCGCAACGGCTGCGCAGGTACTGGCCGAGCACGGCTTCAATGCGTGGCTGACGGACGGCGCGACGCCCACGCCGGTGATTGCCTACGCTGTGCTGGAGAAACAGGCGGTCGGCGCCATCAACATCACCGCTTCGCACAATCCGCCGCAAGACAACGGCTTCAAAGTCCGCGACCACACCGGCGGCGCAGTGCCGCCAGAAGGACTGGCGCGCATCGAAGCCAACATTCCGGCAGCCGCCGAGCCCGCACAGGCAGCCACCGGCCGCGTGCAAAAATTTGATGCGGCGCCAGCTTACATTCACCACCTGCGCGATGTGATCGATCTTGAACCCATCAAGCGTGCCGGTTTGCGCGTCATGGTGGATTCAATGTGGGGCAATGGCGCCGGCTGGTTTGCGCGTTTGCTGGCTGGCGGCACCACCACTGTGCTGGAAGTTCATAACCAGCGCAACCCGGTGTTCCCGGAAATGTCGCGCCCGGAACCGATCCCGCCCAACATTGATGCCGGCTTGCGCGCCGCCGTGGCGCAGGGCGCGGATGTGTGCCTCATCACCGACGGCGATGCCGACCGCATTGGCGTGGGCGACGAGCACGGTGTTTTCATCAATCAGCTGCGCGTGTACGCGCTGCTGGCGTACCACATGCTGGAGGTGCGTGGAGAACGCGGTCCCATCGTGCGCACACTGTCCACCACCACTATGCTGGACCGCCTCGGCGAGCTGTATGGTGTACCGGTACATGAGACTGGCGTGGGCTTTAAGTATGTTGCGCCGAAAATGACCGCCACCAATGCGCTGATGGGCGGCGAAGAATCCGGCGGCTTTGCATTTCGCAACCATGTGCCGGAACGCGACGGCATTCTGGCCGGCCTATTCATTCTGGAGCTGATGTGCCGGCTGCGCCAAAAGCCCTCTGAGCTTTTGGAGACACTTTTCGAACGGCTCGGTGCGCGCTACTTTTACGACCGCATCGACAGTGATTTTCCGTTGGCCCACCGCGCCGAAACCCGCGCACGCGTGGCCGCCGCCCTGCCCGCCCAGATTGCGGGCTTAGCCGTAGCCCGCATCGACAAAACCGACGGCTACAAATACTGCCTGCAGGATGGCAGCTGGCTGCTCATCCGCTTTTCCGGCACCGAGCCAATCATCCGCGTCTACTGCGAGACCACCAGCGCGAACAACGTGCAGCCCATGCTGCGGGCCGGGCTGCAGATTGCCGGCCTTCCCTGACGGCGGCCGTGCTTTGTGACACACATTGCCACTTGGATTTTGAGGCATTCGACGCCGACCGCGTGGCAGTCATCGAACGTGCCGGCGCTGCGGGCGTTGGGCGCCTGCTCAACCCCGGTACCAGCCTCGCAACCAGCCGCGCTGCCGTTCAGCTTGCAGGCCGGCATCCCGCTTTGTATGCCGCGGTTGGCGTCCATCCCAACGAACAGGTAAAATACTCTGGTGAATTTTTGCACGAACTCGAACTACTCGCTGGTCACCCGCGGGTTGTGGCAATTGGAGAAATCGGCCTCGATTATTATCGCGATGCGGTGGACCGCGCGGTGCAGCGCGAAAAATTTGAGGCACAGCTTGGTTTGGCTGCTGCCCACTCCCTGCCCGTCATCATCCACTGCCGTGCGGCCTACGCCGACGCTCGCGCAATCGTGGCGGCATGGCCTGCTGCCCACCGTGCCGGCGTCTTTCATTCCTTCAGCGGCAGCCCGGAGGATCTGGACGCACTACTTGAGCTTGGGTTCAGCATCGGCGTAACCGCACCCGTGACCTACCCCAAATCACACGCATTGCGGCAGCTGGCGGGCGCAATTCCGCTCGACCGCCTCTTGATCGAAACGGATGCGCCGTTCCTTGCGCCGCAATCGCGCCGTGGCCAGCGCAATGAGCCGGCACTGGTTACGGAAGTGGCCGCTGCAATTGCAGCCGAACGCAAACTGGAACTATCACAGGTGGCTGCGGCAACATCCGCCAACGCTGCCGCTATGTTCGGCTGGTAAACCGTGGCTGCATCAAGCGTACTGCCCATGGTTGCTGTTTCGCTGGCGGACATCCTATCCCCGGCGCAAAGTGGCCTCGACGCAGTTAGTGCGCGCCTGTTCGAGGTTGCGCCCGACCAGCACCCGGCGTTGACCGCTGCCACCGAGCAGCTGCTCGCCGCTGGCGGCAAACGCCTGCGTCCGGCGCTGGCGCTGCTTTCCGGCCAGATCTTTGATGCCGACAGCGAGCTCGCCGTTGCGCTGGCTGCCGCGGTAGAAATGTTGCACACCGCCACGCTCGTGCATGACGACCTGATTGATGGCTCCCTGCTGCGGCGCGGCATCGCCACCCTGAATTCGAACTGGTCGCCGGATGCCACAGTGCTCACCGGTGACTACCTCTTTGCCAGAGCTGCCAGCTTTGCGGCGCAGACCGGCAGCGTGCGTGTCATGGAGCTTTTTGCAAACACGCTCATGGTGATTGTCAACGGAGAAATTCAGCAGAAGTATCCGAATGGCAAGACCGTACCCGGCGCAGACTATTACAAACGCATTTACGCCAAGACCGCGTCGCTGTTTGTGCTTGCCGCCGAAGCCGGCGGTGAACTGGGTGGTGCTGCGCCCGCATATTTAGATGCGCTGCGCACCTACGGTCGCGAGGTGGGCACTGCATTCCAGATTGTGGATGACGTGCTGGACTTTTCCGGCAGCGCCGACCGCACCGGCAAAACCGCCGGCAGCGATCTGCGCCACGGACTGATCACCCTGCCTTTGCTGCACTATGCCAGGCTCCGGCCGCAGGATGCAGATGCGCAGGCCGTGTTGCGCGGCGATTCGGTTGACCGTGTGCTGAGTGACCGGCTGGTATCGGCGGTGTGCAACTCGGCGGCTATTCGCAGTTCGCTCAACGAAGCGCGGGAATTTGCGCGCCGCGGGCAGGCCGCGCTGCAAAACCTGCCCGACTGCAGCGCGGCCGGTTCGCTGCTGGCGATTGCGGAGTTTATTGTCGATCGCGATTTGTAAAACGCGGCCATGAAGATTGGCCTGCTCTCGGGCGAATTTCCGCCACAGCTCGGCGGCATCGCAGACTTCACCCGCATCCTAGCCACAGAGCTGGCTGGCCGCGGTCATAGCGTGCGCGTCATCACAACGCAAAACGCGCAGGCCGCCCAACACTTTTCCGCGCCGTACACAGTTCACCCAATTGCCCGGCATTGGGGCTGGCTGGACCTGTGGCGGATGCGCCAATGCACCGCTGACCTCGACATCGTCAATCTGCAATATCAGGCAGCCGCATTCGGAGCGATGCGCCTGCCAATTCATCTGGCACCAAACTGGGTGCGCCCGCCCTTGGTGGTCACCTTTCATGATTTGCGTGTGCCGTATCTATTTCCAAAAGCGGGCGGATTGCGGGCGCAAGTATTGCGACGCTTGGCTGGCACAGCTGCCGGCGTGATAACCACCAACCTCGCCGACGCTGCCGAACTTGCGGCTGCAAGCAAGCTGCAGCGCAGCACAACAATTCCAATTGGAAGCAATTTACAGCAGCCGGCAGCCTGTGCCCCGGCGCAGTGGCGCGCTGCCCACGGCATATCCGAAGACGAGATTCTGCTCGGTTACTTCGGGTTCCTCAACACCAGCAAGGGCGGCGAGACTCTGCTGCGCGCACTGGCAGAGCTGTGCCAATCAGGCATGCCTGCCCGCGTGGTGCTGATTGGCGGCAGCGCCGGCGCCAGTGACAAAACTGATGCAGTCCACACTCAGCAGCTGCTGGAGCTGGCACAATCCCTCGGCGTCGGGGCGCAGGTGCTTCGTACGGGTTTCCTCAGCGAGGCCGATACCGTGGCGGCCCTGCAAAGCTGCAACATGATGGTTCAACCTTACGCCGATGGTGCCTCGCTGCGGCGCGGCTCCTTGCTCGCCTGCCTCGCCAGCGGCTGCGCCACCATAACCACGAACCCGGCCAGCCGGATTGCCGAGCTGCAACACAACGTCAATGTGCATCTTGTGCCGCCCAATGAGCCGGCTGCACTTGCAGCCGCAGTCCGCACATTGCAGGCCGATGCGGCATTGCGGGAAAAGATTGCGCGCGGTGCCAGTGCGCTGGCTGCCAGTTTTGACTGGATATCGATCGCCCGCCGCACCGAGGAATTTTTTGGCGCCGTGCTTGGCGCAGCGCCGCAGGGCGCCGTCCGCCGCTAGCCGCGCACCAACAACCGGTGGCCGCACTGCCACCCTGAAAACAAGCTGTTTCACGCCGCTGCGCGCACAGCAGCCCACCCACGCACGATGTTATACTCGCGTCGCGCCCGCGATAGCCCATAGTCTTTTGGCAGCAGCGCCGTTTTCTCATCACCTGCAACCAACCAACTTACCCCTCAACATGACAGAAGATCCAAAAATTGTGGAGCTCCGCGCGAAGCGGGCCGAGGCACTGCAGGGCGGCGGTGCCGACAAAATTGCTCAGCAGCACAATCGCGGCCGCCTTACCGCGCGCGAAAGGCTCGACCTGCTGCTGGACAAGGGCTCCTTTCGCGAGATGGACATGTTTGTCACGCACCGCGAGCGCGAGTTTGGCCTTGACCAGCGCAAGACACTTGGCGACAGCGTTGTCACAGGCTGGGGCACAATTGACGGGAGGCTGGTGTACGTTTACTCGCAGGACTTCACAGTTTTGGGCGGCTCGCTCTCGCGCGTGCATGCCGACAAGATTTGCAAAGTAATGGACATGGCACGCAAGACCGGTGCGCCAATGATTGGCCTGAACGACTCTGGTGGCGCGCGCATTCAAGAAGGCGTGGTGTCGCTGGGCGGGTTCGCCGACATCTTCCTGCGCAATACGCTCGCCAGCGGCGTGATCCCGCAATTGAGCGCCATCATGGGCCCGTGTGCCGGCGGTGCGGTCTACTCGCCCGCCCTCACAGACTTCATCCTCATGGTCCAGAACTCCTCCTATATGTTTGTCACCGGGCCGGATGTGGTGAAAGCCGTCACGCAGGAAGATGTGACCTTCGAAGAGCTGGGCGGCGCCATGACGCACGCGCAAACTTCCGGCGTGTGCCATCGCGTAGCCGAAACCGAGGCGGACTGCCTTTATATGCTGCGCATGCTGCTGAGCTACCTGCCGCAAAACAACATGGAAGATGCGCCTGCGAAACCTTCGAGTGACGATCCACTGCGCATGGAAGCTGCGCTCGATGAAATCATTCCGGCCAACGCCAACAAGCCGTATGAGATTCGCGATGTAATCAAGCTGGTGATGGACGATGGCGATTTTTTTGAGATGCATGAATTATTTGCGCCCAATATTGTGGTGGGCTTTGCGCGGCTGGGCGGCCACAGTGTGGGCATCGTTGCCAACCAGCCCGCGCATCTCGCGGGCGTGCTCAACATCAATGCGTCCGAAAAGGCAGCGCGCTTCGTGCGCTTCTGCGACTGCTTCAACCTGCCCTTGATTACTTTTGTGGATGTGCCCGGATTTTTGCCGGGCACGGCGCAGGAACATGCCGGCATCATCCGCCACGGCGCCAAGCTGCTGTACGCATATTGCGAGGCCACTGTTCCCAAGCTGACGGTGATCACGCGCAAGGCTTATGGCGGCGCCTATGATGTGATGAGCAGCAAGCACATTCGCGGTGATGTGAACTTCGCCTGGCCGTCGGCAGAGATTGCGGTGATGGGACCGGAGGGCGCAGTCAATGTTATCTTCCGGCAGCAGCTGGCAGACGCGGCCGACCCGGAGGCGCGCAAGCGCGAACTGGTGGACGAGTATCGCAGTGCATTCGCCAACCCGTATGTGGCCGCATCATGGGGCTATCTTGATGATGTGATTGAGCCGCGCGAAACCCGCCCGCGCTTGATCAACGCGCTTGAGGCGCTCGGCAACAAGCGTGACGCCAACCCGGCCAAGAAACACGGCAACATTCCCCTCTAGGCACGGCGCCATGCCAGCTGCCGCGCAAGACAAGCGCACGCGCGCACCCGCCTCCGCCTTCGCGGCGTTCTTCCGCTACATCGCACTTGGGTTTGCCGCACTGATGATTGCTGTTGGCGCGCTCGCAGATTATGTGAGCGTTGGTGACGGCAGCGGCCTTGGCGTACAGCAACTGCTGCTGGTGGGCACCGGCATGGTGCTGCTAACGGTCAGCATCCGAATGCCGCGCGCGGCAGCCCTGCTTGGCATGAATGCCTTAATCCTGATTCCAATACTGCTTATGGTTGACCGCCTGCTTTTCCAATTTGCGCCCGCCATGCCGGTGCAGCTGGTGTCCGCCATGTCGCTTGAGGCTCAGGCACGCTACGGCCGCTGGAAGACCGCCAACAATCAAAACGAAGTGGTGTTTGGCGCAGACGGAAATTATTGGGGCAACCCGCTAACTCCAACTGTGGACGGTTTTTATGATGAGCACGGCTACCGCAACCCGGTCGGCTACCTTGCAAAAAATCCGGCGGTGGACATTCTGCTGATCGGCGACTCATTCACCGAGGGGCAGGAGTCGCAGATCACCGTAGCCGATGTAATGCGTGACCTGCTGCCTGCGCTGCGAATTTACTCGGCGGGCATGCACGGCCAAAGCACCAACCACTGGGCGCTGCAGTACAAGCGCTTTGTGGAAGCGGTGGCTGGCGGCACGCCACCGCGCATGGTTATCGCCAATTACTACGCTGCAAATGACGCCGGCAGCTGCAACTTCGGTCCGGAAAGCCTGCCGGCCGAAACGCGCCGCTTTGACCCCGCTGCTCCGGCCGTTTCCTCCGCACCGGGCAGCGAGCTAAAGCATATTGCCCAGCGCGGCCTGCGCAATGCTGCCACACTGGCGGCTTCTGCAGCCGCCAAATGGCAAAACCCCTTGTACGCAAAAACTTTCGGCCGGCTGGGATTGTTTGTGCTCGAAGGCCTGCGCGTGGATACGCCCAATCTGCTTCACAAGCAGCGCGAGCAGCCGGCAGAGGTGACGGCTTCTGCTTGTGCGCTGCAAACCATTCGTGACTTTGCCGCAGCTGTGCGGGCTACGCACGCAAACACGCAAATCGCAATTGCCTACATTGCGGCCGACCGCGTAATCTGGGCGCCACGCGCGGACGATGCCACCGACCACGACCGCGAGGTGCATGCGCAGCAGGCAAATGCCGCCGTGCTCGCAAAACTTGCCGGCGAACTGAATATCAAGTTTCTTGACCCAACCGCCGAACTGCGCCAACACGCCCTGACCGAGATGCTCTATCATCAGGGATTGCACTTCAACTCCTACGGGTACTCGCTATACGCAGCCTTCCTGGCACGGGAACTGGCGCCGGTATTAATTTTGCCATGATCGAACCAATCCCCGGCGTTTGGCGCACCCCGCAACTACCAACCCACTCATGATTAACAAGATCCTGATTGCCAACCGCGGCGAGATTGCCGTGCGCATTTTGCGCGCGTGCCATGAGCTTGGCATCGCCACGGTTGCGGTCTACTCTGACGCCGACCGCAATGCGATGCATGTGCACCGCGCTGATGAAGCGTATTACATCGGGCCATCGCCAGCGCGCGAATCGTATCTGCGCGCCGACAAGATTCTGGATGCCGCACGCAAGTCCGGCGCCGATGCCGTTCATCCCGGCTATGGTTTTCTTTCCGAGCGCGCCGATTTTGCAGCTGCATGCGCGGCAGCCGGGCTGGCATTCATCGGTCCGCCGCCCGAAGCCATCTCCGTGATGGGCGACAAGGCGCGCGCGCGCACGGCTGCGCTTGCCGCCGGCGTGCCGATTGTGCCGGGCACTGATGCGCGCGCGCACCTAAGCGATGCGGAATTAATTGCGGCGGCTGCCGAAGTTGGCTTTCCGCTGCTTGTGAAGGCTGCTGCCGGCGGCGGCGGGAAAGGCATGCGCAGTGCTGCAAGCGCAGCCGATTTACCGGCCGCACTTGCAGCAGCACACTCGGAGGCCCTGGCCGCATTCGGCGACGGCACACTTTATCTGGAACGCCTGCTGCCGAACGCGCGCCACATTGAAGTGCAAATTCTGGCTGACATGGAAGGCAACATCATTCACCTCGGCGAGCGTGAGTGCTCCATTCAGCGCCGCCACCAAAAGCTGCTGGAGGAAGCGCCCTCGCCCTTTGTGGGCGACGACGAAGAACTGCGCCAGCGCTTGGGCGCACTGGCTTGCAAAGTAGCCAGCGCCGTGGGCTATGCCAATGCCGGCACCGTCGAGTTTCTACTGGACGAAGACCGCAATATCTTCTTTCTAGAAATGAACACCCGCTTGCAAGTGGAACACCCGGTGACGGAGCTGGTAACCGGCATCGACATTGTCAAGGAACAGATTCGCATTGCGC
>CANNEJ010000002.1 GCA_947503585.1 Anaerolineales bacterium
GCCGTCAGCTCTGGTAGTTTTGCAACCACCACGCTGCCGCTTGGTGCGCCATCTGATGCAGCTGCGGGCAGGCGCAGCGCACTGCGGATATCCAGCACTGTCAGGATTTCACCGCGCAAATTTATGTTGCCCACAATGTATGGCGGGCAGCACGGCACGGGCGCAATATTTGCCGGTTCACAAAGCTCGTGCACCAGATCCAAGTCCAAGCCATAATACGCGTGTTCGATTGTGACCACGGCGAACGCCAGCGGCTTTGAAGAAATAACGGCACCGGCTTGTCGCAACAAAGCGGCAGTGCGCTGCTGCTGCACGGCTGCTGTATTAAGTCCCTTGGTTGGCGCAAAGCCCAGTGGAGCAGCAGCTGCCAGCTGGTGCTCCGCTAGTAAAGGCCACAACTCACCATATTGCAGCAGCCACGCAATTTGCGCACCCAGCTTGGCCATGCGTGTGGCCAGCCGCAGCGCAATCGAATCGGCGGCAGCGTGCACGGGCACGAGGTCCGCAGCAGAAATCAACTTCACATCCAGTACTTCGTTGGCCAAAATTCCCAGCGGCCCGCGGCTGCCATTCAATAACATCACACAGTCTGCCGGTTGAACGCCAGTAGGGCAGCGCCCGAGCTGCTCGCTTAGGTTTAGCACCGGCACCGTAACACCGCGCAAGTTGAAGACGCCGGATATATACGCGGGCTGGCCCGGCACCACCGTCAGCTCTGGCACAGCCAGCACGCCGCGCACTTCCGCTGCAGCCACTGCAAAGAGCGTATTTTGGAACCGAAATGTTAAGTGCGGTTTTTGGTCCATTAAATTACAAGCGCCCATTCGCAGCAGGACAATCGCTAGGCAGCGGCAATCCTAAATGGAAAGAAGTTATCGGCAAAACGGGCTGATTCTGCAAATTACCACAGAATTTTGGGGCGGTGCGGCGCGTAAAACTTAGCGGCGCACCAAGGCGGTTCGTATTTCAGGGCTCCCAACCGGCATTACAGCGGGTTCCAGCGTCACCAAACGCGGATAAATGGCAAGTCACCGGAAAAAGCTGTATTTATGGGGTTATTTGCAATGAGGGCGCGCTCCAGGGAGGCGCTCACCGCCTTCCAGACATCGGCTCTTTCATACCTCTGTGGGGGCTCTGATCGACGGCGCCGCGAAAGTGGCACGGTGCCCGCAGGCAGGATTTGAGCTGGTACCGAAGCCGATTTTGAATGCGCTGCGCTCCGGGCGCCGGTGCAGTTGGGTTCCGGCGGCTGCTTTGGTTATAGCCCGACAGCCACCGGGCCGGCAGCCGCGCTATGGCAAAGCTGCGGTTACTCGCTGCGCGGCATTAGCACCAGCACGGCCCCCTGAGCATCCGCCCGCCCAAATGTCATGGGCACATACTCCACCGCCTGATGGCGCGCAATCAGATCCGCATAGTGTGCGCTAAGCACGTTGCCGGACTGGCCCGTGGTGTTGATGAAGCGATCTGCGGTGGGGTCTGCCATGTCAATCAGCTGGCGGTAGCTGGCCAGATGGTTTTGCAGGAAGGGTTTGGTGAAAGAATAGCCAGCTTCGTTGATGGTATAGCTGTCGCCGCCGTTGGCAATCTGGCGATGGAACAGCGGCTTGAGCAGCGCCACCTCGCTAAAGGGCTTGTGCGGAAACTGCGTACTGTGCAGTGCTCCCCACTGCCAGTTGCTCATATTGGATCCGGCCAGCTCCTCCAGTTGGTCCAGTGCGCGCTCCAGTGCTTCGTGCGCTGCTGCGGCGCAGTCCTCACGCGGCACGCTGAGCACATTGTCGCACCAGGTGCTGCGCGGGTCGCCCAGCACGGTGGCCAGGTAGACAGGATGCTTGCGCTTTGCAAACTGCTCGTACAGGTCGCCGCGCAGTTCATCTTCAAACAACACCCGCCCGATCTGGTAAAACCACGCCTGATAAATTGTGGCCGGCACACTGTCCACCGCCAGCGTGCCATCCCAGGCTTTGAGCTGCGCCAAGGCCTGCTCTTCCTGCGGCAGCTCGGGCTGCACCGCTTGCAGGAACGGCAGCAGTTCGCGCGCCTGCACGCTGCGCTGGTCACCCTGAATGCGGGCCATGTCGTCCATTGTCAGCTTGTCGCTGTCGCCCGCCAGCTGCAGCAGCAGTTCAGTGATGCGCTGTGCACGGTACGGCGGCGCCCAGTCGTTTGCGATGAAGTAAGGATAGTCATCGCCCACCACGCGGTTGTTGGCGGTGACGATGAAACCGGCTGCGGGGTTATAGGCCTGCGGCAAATCTTCGAAGGGAATGTATCCGGTCCACTCGTACTTGCTATCCCAGCCCGGCACCGGCACGCTGCCATCGCCCTGCGCCCGGATGGGTATGCGGCCCGGCCCGAAGTAGCCGATGTTGCCGAGGTTGTCGGCGAAGACTATATTTTGGCCGGGCGCCACAAAGTCTTTCAGTGCCGTGCGAAACTGGTCCCAGGTACCGGCATACGCTGCGCCCAGAAATGCGTTGAGTGTGGTGTCAGCAGCATCCAGTGCGGTCCAGCGCAGCGCCAGTGGCTGCCCGGCGCTGCCCACCACATCGCTGATGAGCGGGCCGTGGCGTGTGCTGCGCGCTGCGTATTGGAGCGGCTCATCCACATCTTTTATGCGGATGACCTCTTCCACGACCGTCAGGTCCACAAATTTTCCATCAACCTCGTACTGGTTGGGGTTATCCGGATTTAAGCGCTCAATGTACAGGTCTTGCACATCCGGCCCGAGGTTGGTGAGGCCCCACGCAATGTTGTCGTTGTGGCCGATGATGACGCCGGGTATGCCGGGCAGAGAGGCGCCGGTTACATGCAGCTTGTCGCCTTGCAGCTCCACCAGATACCAGATGGCCGGAATCTGGCTGCCCAAATGCGGATCGTTGGCCAGCATGGGCTTCCCGCTGGCGGTGCGGCTGCCGGCCACCACCCAGCTGTTGCTGCCAGCATTGATGCCGCCCAGGTGCAGCATGGATTGCAGGCTGTCATCCAAGCGCAGCAGTGCGCTGGCTGCACTGTCATCCAGCGCCGCCAAAATAGCGGGGGCGTTCGGCGGATAGCCCGGCAGCAGGGCAGCCGCACGCTTTGCGCCCACAGCCGGCAAGAGGCGCGCACGCAGCAGTTCGGCATCCCAGTTGCCGCCCAGGTCCCACATCATCATCTTGGACCACACCAAAGAGTCGTAGACGGTCCACGGCTCGGGCTGCACGCCGAGGATCACAAACTCAAGCGGCAGCATTTGGTTCTCGGCCAGCCAGGCGTTAATGCCGGCAGTGTAGGCCTCTAGCGCAGCCTTGGGTTGCGGGTTGAGCGCGTCAAAGGCGCTGCGCGCAGCGCGGTAAAAGCCAACGGTGCGCAAAAACTTGTCTGTGTCGAGGGTGGCCTTGCCCAACATCTCGCTCAGGCGGCCGGCGCCGGTGCGGCGTTGAAACTCCATTTGAAACATGCGATCCTGCGCGTGCACGTAACCCTGCGCAAAAAAAGCGTCGTGGTCGGTGGAGGCGAAGATGTGCGGAACGCCGGCCGCATCGCGCACTATTTCCACCTGGCCATCAAGGCCGGCAATGGTGGTGGTGCCGCGGGTTTTGGGCAGGCTGAGGCTGAGCACCAGCCAGGCGGAGAGCACCAGCGCCACAAGCACGCCCGCCACAATCAGTGTGATCCGAATTTTGCGCATGACCTCTCTGGTTGGCTGCGAGTCAAGCTGCGTGGTGCTTGCGGCTGCAGCGATTCGTTTGCACCATAAATTTTACAACACCAACTCTAGGGCCGTTGCTGGAGTATGCCGGCTGCCACCTCCCAGATTTGGGCGCGCGCGCGAAACGGCGCGTCAAAGAGATCAGGGTCGGCGGTGGTTAGCAGCAGCTGTTCAGCACCGGTCACGCGGCGCAGCAGCTGTGCCCGGCGCTGCGGGTCCAGTTCGGCCAGCACTTCATCCAGCAGCAGGATTGGCCACTCGCCGGTGCGCGTCTGCATCCAAGCCATTTGCGCCAGCTTCAGAGCGAGCACGGCTGTGCGCCCTTGCCCACGCGAACCGTAGAGCCCAAGGTCCACGCCGTTCTCCAAGAAGCGCAGCTCGTCCCGGTGCGGCCCGATGAGTGTGCTGCCGCGCGCAGTTTCTTCTGCGCGCAGCGCACGCAGGCGCACCTGCATGCCGGCGGCAATTTCTGCAACGCCCGGCGCGGTTGGCGCAGGCCCGGCAAACAAATCCGGCTGCGCTTGTCTATTGGCGGGCTGCCTGGCAGTGAACGACGGTCGGTAGTCCAGCTGCAGCAGTGCGCGGCCGCCCGCCAGCTCGCGATGCAGCGGGCCGGCGTGCGCCGCAAGTTCTGCGATGGCAAGTGTGCGCCGGGCGAGCAGCTGCGCACCATGCGCGCACAGCTGCCCATCCCAAAACTCCAGCTGCGTGCTGCCGTTGGTGCGCCGGTCTTGCAGCGTTTTTAGCAGCGCATTGCGCTGCGCCAGGACGCGTGTGTACCCGGCCAGCTCTGCAGCATAAGTGGCATCCACCTGGCACAGCGTTGCATCCAAATAGTTGCGCCGCCCGCCGGGGCCGCCCTCAATCAGCGCCATATCCTGTGGCAAAAACAGCACCGCGTTCACCACACCGGCCAGGTCGCTCACGCGCTTTTTGGCGCCGTTGAGCAGTACAGTTTTGCGCAGGCGCGGCTCCGCAGCAGCGCTGGCGGGCTGGCCCAGCTCCAGGCGCACCTCTACTTTGCGAACAACGCCGCCGGCGGCCACCTCAGCTGCTATTTTTAAGTAAGGGTTGTTGTCGGTGCGGGCTGCGTCCCAGTGCAGCAGCTGGCGATCCGTGGCAGCTTGCGGCGAGTGCGCTGCCGTCAGGTAGTGCACGGCTTCCAGCAGGCTGGTCTTGCCCTGGCCATTACGGCCGCACAGAATTACGGCGCCCGGCGGAAAGGCAGCTTCAAGGTGCCGATAGTTACGGAAATTGGTAAGCGCGAGATATTGAAGATGCATTGGGCGGCGCGCTGTGCAAACTGCGGCTGCCGGGCCAGCGCCGGGTGCGCGGCAGGCGGGCGGCTATGGTTAGGGCAGCTGGCTCACAACGCAGCGGAAGCCGATGTTGTGGGTGCCAACCTGGTTATCAAGTGCAAAGCCGTGATACGCCGCGCGTTGTTTGGAGGCGCTGTCCGTCCAGCTGCCGTTGCGCAGGCCGTACACGCCGCCGCGAAAACTTTCTTCCGGCGGCGGGGTTGCTGTGAGCACCTGATCCAAATTGAACCAGTGGCTGCGGTAGAAACTGGACACACGCTCTGCGACGTTGCCGGCCATATCAAGCGCTCCGTACGGGCTGGCGCCGAGCGGATATGTGCCCACCGCGGTGGTGTCGCGGCTTTGCGAGGCAAAGTTTGCACGCGTGGAATCCGGCGGGGCGACGCCCCAAGGGTATTTGTTTCCGTCCGGCCCGCGCGCAGCTTTCTCCCACTCCATGTCCGTGGGCAGGCGCCGGCCCGCCCACTCACAATAATTTGCGGACTGCGCCCAGTTGAGCCACAGCACCGGATAGGTGGCGTATTTTTCATCGTCATAGTACTTCGCGCGCGTGCCGGAGCTTGTTTTTGCCGGCAGGGTGCAGGCGTTCGCAGCCACGCACTGTTGGTACTGGCCCACGGTAACCTCGGTGCGGTCCACCCAAAAATCCGGCAGGCTGACGGTGTTCAGCGGCTGCTCATCCAACTGCGATGTGCGATCGCCGAAGTCGGAACCCAGAATGAAATTGCCGCCGGGCACAAACATGAGCGTGGCGCCATCGATGGCTGAAATGGCACTGGAGCCAAGCGTGGGCGGCAGCGTGGGTGTAATAGTGGGCGTGCTGGTGGGCGTGTTTGTGGGTGGCACCGGCGTGACCGTGGGCAGCGCTGTTGGGCTGGCTGTGGCGGTTGCGGTTTCTGTGGCAGCAACCATAGCTGCTTCGGCGGCGGGCGTGGCTGTGTACGCCACAATTACCACCACCTGGGTGGAGGCGGCCGGCACAAAACTCAGGCTGCCGTTTACCTGTTGAAACACAACCATTGCAACCAGCAGTGCGCCGATCACGCTGCCGATCACAATCAATTCACGCATGAACAGTTTGGTCACGCGCTGCAGATTTTGCAGCAGACCGGGCGACGGGGGCTCCGCCACTTCAATCGGCTCTTCAACGGCAACGGGCGGCACATTTACGTGCGGCACAATCTTGCCCAGCGCCTTGCGCATTTCGCGCACGCTTTCATAGCGGTCTTCCACGCGGAAGGCCATGGCTTTTTCCACGATGCGCGCCAGATCCTTGCCGGGCGGCTGTTCAAAGGTACTCAGTTTGCGGATGGCAAACCGGTCTGGTATGCCATTCTGGCTATCGCCCGGAATAGTGCCGGTGAGCATGAAGTACAGCACACTGCCCAGCGCATACACCTCGCTGGCGGCTGTTACCTGGCCGGTCAGCTGCTCGGGCGCCACCAGTGTGGCCGGCGTGCCGGGCCGGTGCGTTTTGCCGATACTGAAATCCACCAGCACCGCCTGGTCTTCGCTGGTAAGCAAAATGTTGGCTGCTTTGATGTCGCGATGGAAGAGCGGTATCGACCGTTCGTGCAGGTGATGAACCGCCACCAAAATTTGCATTATCAATTCAACCGCGACAGCTTCTGAAAGCGGACCCTCGCTCTCAACGCGGTCGGCAACGCTCACGCCGCTCACGGACTCCATTACCAGATAGCGCATGTCGCCCACTGCAAAATGGTCCAGCACACCCGCCAGGTTGGGGTGCACCACCTGGCGCAGCGCTGCGGCAATTGTGTCAAACTCCGCGCCGTCCACGGCCCCAAATTCCTTCACCACGCACACCTGATTGCTGATGGTGTCGTACGCAGCGTACACAGTGCCGGCCTCAAACTGCGACAGCAGCGCGTCTATGCGGTAGCGATGATGAACGTGGAGGCCGGGCTGCAGGGGCATACCGATAACTTGCGATGGGAACTTGAGAGCGATCCCGCGGCAATTATAGCTTTGTTGTTGTGTGCCGGCGCTTGACGGCGGGTGTTGCCGCCCTATACTCGTGCCGTGCCCACGCCTTTCTATCATTTGCAAGTGGCCGCGGGCCTGCCCGTCGCGTTGGATGCGCCCGGTGCGCACGGCGCCTTTCTCTTTGGCAACACCGCGCCGGATGTGCAAACGCTCTCCGGCGCAGCGCGCAGCGCTACGCACTTCTTTGACATGCCGGTTACACAGACGCCGCGCGCTGTGCTTAGCCTGCTGCAGGCGCATCCGCAGCTCGCTGCGCCCGGCCTTTTTCCCGCACAGCGCGCCTTTGTCGCCGGCTATTTGGCGCACCTGGCGCTGGACGAGCTGTGGCTGCGGGAGATCTTTCAGCCGGTGTTCGGGCCAGAGGCGGGCTGGGAGACTTTTGGCGAACGCCTGTTTTTGCACAATGTGCTGCGCACGTACCTTGATGAGCGCGACCGGCCAACGCTGCCCGCCGGCACGGCCGCACTGCTGGCTGCTGCCGAGCCCGCCGGCTGGCTGCCGTTTGCCAGCGACACAGATTTGTGCAGCTGGCGAAATTTTTTGGTGCAACAGCTGCAGCCCGGCGCCCCCGCCCAAACCGTCGCCGTTTTTGCACAGCGCATGGGCCGCACCCCGCAGGAGTTTGAGGCGCTGCTGGGCTCGCCGGCAGAGCTGCAGGCGCGCATCTTCAGCCGGATAAGTGAAGCACAGCTAAATAGCTTTCAAAGCCGGGCGGCCAGCTTGTGCAAGCAGGTGGTGGACGATTTTCTGCAGCCGCCAGCGGCCGGAAATCAGTAGCCAAACCCGCGTTATAAATCCGTAAAAGTCCGGCGGCCGGGCGGGATACGCGGTGCTGCAAGGTTAGACTCAGCATGCATGCAATCAAGGGCCCAGCCGCACGCGACCGCTAAAACTTTACTGGCAGCAGCACTGGTGTGGGTGCTGTTATCCGGCTGCGATTCGCTGGCAGCAAGCTTTGCGCCTTCTCCCGTGCCCGTGATCACAGCTACGCGCAAGCCCACGCGCACTGCAACCGCCACCATCACCAGCACACCCACTATCACCATTACACCCAACGGCACGGCGGAGCCAAACGCCAGTGCAGCGCCCGGCACCACACCCGGCCAGCCCCAAGCCGGCACTGAAGCTGCAACTGCCACAGCCACGCCCGGCGCCACAATTACGGTTACGCCCACGGCTATCGGTGGTGGTGGCCGCGTTGTGTTTACCTCCAACCGTGACAACCCGGCCTCTGAAGACATCTACATCATGGAAGCCGCCAGCGGCGCCGCCGGCCGACTGACGGACAACCCCGCCCGCGACATTTATCCCAAATGGGCGGATGGCGGCCGCAAGCTGGTATTTGCATCCAACCGCGATGTGAATTTTGAAATCTACAGCATGCAGAACAACGGGCTGGACCAGATCCGCCTCACCAACAACCCGGCGCATGACACTTACCCGGCTTGGTCAGATGCGCAGCAGCTGATTGTGTTCGCATCCGACCGTGACGGCAACTTTGAGATTTACACCATGAAGCTGGACGGCAGTGACCAGCGGCGCCTAACCAACAGCAGCGCCAACGATAGCTGGCCGGTATGGTCGCCGGACGGCCGCACAATCATCTTTCAATCATTGCGCGACGGGAACTGGGAGCTGTACAGCATGGCCGTGGACGGCGGCAGCCAGATGCGCCTTACAGTTAACGAGTCGGATGATGCCTTCCCGGCTTGGTCCGCTGATGGCAGCATGGTTGCCTTTGTTTCATACCGCGATGGCAGCGCAGAGATTTACCAGATGAGCGCCAGTGGCACCGGGCAAACACGCATCACCAACAGCTCGGCGGACGACAGTTATCCGGCGTGGTCGCCGGATGGTGCTTTGCTGCTTTTTGTATCAGACCGCGACGGCAACTTTGAGGTTTACACCACGCGCACGGATGGCACCGCGCAAACGCGCCTTACCAACAACCCGGGCTTCGACTCTTACCCGGAATGGGAGCCGCAGAAATCCGCGGCCGGCGCGCCGGCAGCCGGCTTGCCAACCGCTGCCGTGGCAACAGCCATTGCCACGCCGGCTGCTCCAACGCTGGCGCCGGCATCGGTAACAACCCTGCCCACTGCTACGCCAGCTTCCGTTACAGTGGTGCCATCCGCCACCCGCACCGCGCCGGCGCCGATAGCTGTTACGCCTGCCCGGACTGCTACGCCGGCTTCAATTACAGCCGTGCCGTCCGCCACAAAATCTGTGCTGCCGGCTGCCACAGCCGGTCCTACCCCCACTCCTAAAGGCTAGGCCGCATCTTCTCGCGCGAGCGCTGCCAGCGCGCCAAACTCCGCAGCCAGCGCGGGGTACAGCGCCTGATAGCGCGGGTAGTAGCGCGCATAGGCTGTGGCTGCGGCGCCCGCGGTTACCCGCTCCGTAACCGTAATGGTGGCTTGCGCCGCCTGCGCAACATCTGCAAAAACTCCGGCACCCACGCCGGCCAGCAGCGCCGCGCCAAAGGCCGCGCCCTCGGCCACATTAATTGTCGCAATCTCAGTGCCAAAAATGTCCGCTAGCATCTGGCGCCAAAGCACACTGCGCGCGCCGCCGCCGGACGCGCGCACTTGCGCCGGCTCAATCTGCAGCGCGCGCATCAGCTGTAGCGAGTCGCACAACCCGTAGCTCACCCCCTCCAGTACGGCGCGCGTCAGGTGCGCCTTGCCGTGGCGCACGGTAAGTCCCACAAATGCACCGCGGGCATCCGGGTCGGGGTGCGGCGTGCGTTCGCCCGTGAGGTATGGCAAAAACAGCAGCCCCTCGCATCCGGGGGCCACACCCGCCGCGCTCTCGGTGAGCAGCTCGTACACATCACGCCCGGCCGCCGTTGCGGCTTGCTGCTCAGGCTGCCCCAGCGTGTCCCGGTACCAGCGCAGGCTGCCCGCAGCGGACAGCATCACGCCCATCAAATGCCACATGCCGGGCACTGCATGGCAGAATGCGTGCAGCCGGCCCTGCGGCTCCACGCGGTATGAGTTGCTGGCAGCAAACACCACGCCGGACGTTCCCAGTGTGGCGGACACTAGCCCTTCACTTACGATGCCGGCACCCACGCCCTGCGCTGCCTGATCGCCGGCGCCGCCCACCACGGGTGTGCCTGCCAGCAAGCCGGTGAGTTGTGCGGCGGCGGCGCTGATGCGCGCCGTCACCACCGGCGACTCGCTAACCTCCGGCAGCCAGGCGCGCGGAATGTGCAGCGCTTGCAGCATCTCGTCCGACCACGCGCGCCGGCCCACATCAAACAGCGAAGTGCCGGATGCATCCGACACCTCGCCAAAATATTCGCCCGTTAGTTTGTAGCGCAGGTAGTCTTTGGGCAGCAGCAGCTTGCCGATGCGTGCATAGTTGTGCGCCTCATGCTCCCGCACCCAGAGCAGCTTGGGTGCGGTAAAGCCGGTGAGTGCCGGGTTGCCGGTAAGCTGCAGCACGCGCGCCGCACCCACCGCCTGTGTGATTGCCGCGCACTGCGCTGCCGTGCGCTGGTCGTTCCACAATATGCACGGGCGAATGACCGTGCCTTGCGCGTCCAGCAGGGTGAGGCCGTGCATCTGGCCCGTCAGACCCACGGCGGAAATCTCCGCTGCGCGCACCTGTGCCTGCTGCAGCACCGCTTGGACCGTGCTGATGGTTGCCTGCCACCACAGTTCTGGATCCTGCTCTGTCCACTGCGGGCGTGGCGTAGCGTAGCCATACTCGCTGCTGCTCACAGCCAGTACGCGCCCGCGCTCGTCCACCAGCAGCGCCTTGGTGGCGGTGGTGGAGGTGTCTATTCCCAGCAGGCAGGCCATGGCGCTACGCCGCCAGCGGCGCCGGCAGGTGCGGCAGTATATGCGCGGTCACATCGGATTCGTGCGCCACGGGCGGCACATCACGCACTAAGTGCCAGTGCTCCACATGCTCTACGCTCGCACCGGGCTGCAGCGTTGCCAGCGGCCCCAGGCTTTCCAGCTCCAGTATTCGCGCATCGGTGTAAGTTTCAAATGAACAGCCGCGATCCGGATATTCGGCGGCGGGCAGGAACGGGAAGCTTTTAATAAACAGCTGCCCGGCGCGCCAGTAGGCTGCCCAACCGGCGGGCACCGGACCGCCCGCTTTTTGGGGGGTTTTGGCGGACGGATCCTGGCGCAGAAGCACATAGCGGCTGCCCCAGGTCCAGCGCGCATCGCGCATGTCTGTGTAAGACCACAAACTCAGGCTGCCGGTGGGCAATAGGTCGGCACTGTGGCTGCCGCGCGGTGGCAGCGGAAACGCCGCCACGCCGCCGGCTGCCATCACTGTAATGGCCCACGGCGCCAAAGTCACCGGCCATAAGTTTTGGTTGGTAAGGCGGTGGCGCAGCGTCGCCTGCGTCGAATGCGGGTCCAGCGTTAGCTGCAGCTCTTTTTGGATGCCCGTGGTTGGTTCGGTGGGCTGCGTAAGGTGGATGCCGTTCTCCAGCGCTTGCACGTGTACTGGCGTGTTGTCCGGGTGGTATGTGCGCGGCTGCGACTCCGGTGCGTGCCACAGCCGGTGGCCGCCGTAGTTGCGCCACTCCGTTCCGCCGGTCTTGCCCAGCGTGTCGGGCAGTTCGCACAATACGTTCTCGCCACCCGCAAATGCAAAGCGCATCACGCGCGGCCCCACATCGCTGGTGGCAACCAGTTCCACGCTGCTATTGCGCAGCCGCCAGCATGCCGGCCAGCCGCCGTAGGAAATTTTTTCGATGATTGTCATGTGCTGCGCTCTGAACGCGCTGCCTCCGCTGGTGCAAAATTAATAAGGGTGAGCGCTGCTGTGATGCGCGCATAATACCATGCGCACGTAGGGCTGCTGCATGTCCGCGGGCAGCAGCAGCCAGCAGCCGGATGGCAGCCCGTCCGGCGGCAGCCAAACCCCCAACCTTAAAGTTTTAAAAATTCGTTGACTTTTTAAATCTAATCGGGTATTCTCTACGTACGCTGCTCAATTGGTCTGTGTGAATTACCCCCAGCGCGTCCGAGCCCCATTCTGTTTGTCCCCGGGTCAAAGTCAACTTCGCATCGGTGGTGCCGGCTAACCGCCTGCCCCCAAGGAACAACTTTCGGTTTTTATGAAGATTTGCATTCTCAACGTTTGTTACGAAGATTCTATTTCGCCCATTAAGGAGTATGAGCTGCAGTCCGACCCCGGACGCTGGCTTGACGGCCATGAGTGTGAGCTGCACCTGATCAAGAAATCCACGGCTGTGCGCCAGGTGCATGAACTGGCGCGCCAAAACTTTGACCTGTTCATTAACTTGTGCGACGGCGCATGGGACGAGGACCGGCCGGGCATCGAAGTGGTGCAGGCGCTGCAGCGGCTGGGTGTGCCGTTCACCGGCGCTGGCGCCGGCTTTTACGAGCCAACGCGTGAAGAAATGAAGCTGGTTTCGCACTATTGGGGAGTCAACACGCCGGCTTATATGCATGTGAGCGGGGTCGAAGACATCAAGCTGGCAGCCAAGGCGCTGCGCTATCCGTTGATTGTCAAGCACCCCAATAGCTATAACAGCATTGGCCTCACGCGCGAGTCGCGTGTTACCAATGCGGCTCAGCTGCAGGTGCAGGCCAAGCGCATGCTTGAGGCATTTGGCGGCGCCCTGGTGGAAGAATTTGTGGAGGGGCGTGAATTCACTGTGCTGGTTTCTGAAAACCCGCGAGACGCGCTTTCCCCGCTGGCCTACCAGCCCGTGGAATTCAGCTTTCCAAAGGGCGACACTTTTAAGCACTTTGACCTGAAGTGGGTGAACTACGCCGGCATGCAGTGCAAGCCGGTGCGTGACCGGGAGCTGGCTGAACGCCTGAAGGACGCTTCGCGCAAGCTTTTTGTGGGGCTCAACGGCACCGGTTACGGGCGCTGCGACCTGCGCCTGAATGCAGCCGGCGAACTGTTCATGCTGGAAATCAACCCCCAATGCAGCATCTTTTATCCTCCCGAGCAAGCTGGCAGTGCGGATTTTATTTTGCTCAATGACCCCGCCGGCCACCGCGGATTTTTAGACTCGATAATGGAATGTGCACAGCTGCGCTCCCGCAAAAATAGCCAGGCGTGGACGCTGCAGTTCAACAGCCAAAGCCAGTTTGGCATGTATGCTGCGCACGAGCTGCGAGCCGGCGAGCTGATTGTGGCGTTTGAAGAAACGCCCCACACGCTGGTGAGCAAGACGCACGCCATGCGCAAGTTCAGCCGCCAGCAGAAGCGCTGGTTCGGACAATTTGCCTATCCGCTGTCTGATGACACCTACGTCACGTGGAGCGAGAATGCCGTGGACTGGAAACCGCTCAATCACTCCTGTGACCCAAGCGCCTGGCTGGAGGGGCTGAATGTGGTGGCGCGCCGGCCCCTAAAGCGCGGCGACCACATAACATTAGACTACGCCACTTTTTATACGGATCAGATGCCACAATTTGCGTGCAATTGCGGCGCGGCCAATTGCCGTGGCGTTATACGCGGCACCGATTACAAAAAGGCATTTGTGGCCCAGTACGGAGAACATATTTCCGACTTTGTACGCACCAAGCGCCTGGCTCTAAACGGCGCGGCACAGCCGCAAACGGAAATGCTGCCGGCCAAGCGGCCGCGGCGCGCGCTCACGGCCAGCGCCTGACACCGGCGCCGCAACCGGCGCCATGCAAGTAATACCGCGCCGTCCGCATTGGCTGCACCAGCCGGCGGGCGGCGGATTTATTTAAGCCGGACCAGGTCAACAGCGGGGGGTGTTCATGCCTGGAAAGTTGATTGAATTTGAAAGTGCCGGAGTCCCGCGCAGCGCCTATCTGGCATTGCCCGCCACACCCGCAACTGCGGGCGTGCTCGTTATTCAAGAGTGGTGGGGACTGGTGCCGCACATCAAAAATGTGGCTGACCGCTTTGCCGCAGCGGGCTACGCCGCGCTGGCGCCGGACCTGTACAACGGCCGCGCTGCCACCGAACCAAACACAGCCCAAAAGCTGATGCAAGCGCTGAATATTGAGCAGGCCGCCGCCGATATGGCTGCAGCGGCTGCATTGCTGCGCACGATGTGCAAACGCGTGGGCTGTGTTGGCTTTTGCCTGGGTGGCGGCCTCACGCTGCAGCTGGCAGCGCTGGGTGTGATTGATGCGGCCGTGCCCTACTATGGCGTGCTGCGCAGCGCGCCGGATTGGCAGGGCGTGCGCTGCCCCATCCTTGGCCACTACGCCGCGCAAGACAGCGCCACCGACGCTCTGCCCGAACTTCAGGCCGCACTCGCCGCTGCCGGAACGCCGGCGCAGTTTCACATTTATCCCGGCACGGGCCACGCCTTCTTCAATGATGAACGCCCGCAGGTTTACAACGCCGCAGCTGCGCTGCTCTCATGGCAGCGCACCCTGCAGTTCCTTGGGGAAAAATTGGCGTAGTGCCGCGCCCGCTGCGCATACAACGCGCAGTGCGGGCTGGCAGCCGCCAGCCGGCGGCTGCCGCAGGGCAGCTACGGGATGGTCAGCTTCTGCCCGATGGAGATGCGCGCCGGAGCTTGTTGGCCGTTGCAATTGCTGCTGCTGTCGTGCCGTAACGCGCGGCAATTTTGACGAGGTTGTCGCCCTTGATTACCGTGTATACGCGCCCGGCAGCCAAGCCAGTGGTGGCTGCGGGCACAGCCGTTGCCGTAATTTTTGTGGCGGTGGCCGCAGTCGTTGCAGCGCTTGTGGGCGTGGCAACCACAGCAGATGCAATTCCGCTAAACGCCGCCCCCTGATAGTAAAAGCTCGAAGTCTCGCCTGTCGCCCCATCCAGTTTTACCACCGTGACCGTAAAGCTGTAGTTGCCGTTGTAAACAATCTTTAATCCGGTAATCTGCGGGGAGCCGGAATGCTGGCGGTCCAGCACGCTGCCGGAGCCCTGCTTCACCAGTGCCACCAATTGCGCTTCGGTAATGTCGCCCACAAAGCCCAGTGTGGTGGACCAAAACTGGATGCTGTGCACAAAATCGCGCGAGGTGGCGTCGAGTGCCTTGACTGTGTCCGCCGGCCAGTTGTTGCGAATGAAGAAGGAGTCAATCAGCTTGGCCGTGATTGCGGCGGTGCTGTACAGCCGGATGGATGACACAGTGTCTTCCCCCACCGTATTATTCGAGAGCGTAATGTCATCTCCCAAAATGGTGTCAGACGAGCCGCCGTAGGTGCCGCTGCTATAAGTTGCGCTTTGGTAGCTGGGCCGGGTATATAGGATTGCCACTGTGTGCGGGCCTACCTTTAGGCTGGAGGCTTTATTGTCACCAATGATGTTGCCAGCCAGCAAGGGATCACTCTCGCGAAAGGTTTCATCCTGACCGAGGTAGTCATTGAGCGCATACAGCGTGGCACTGGCCTGGTACACCTGCGCGGGGCGCACTGCTGTCTCGCATACATCCCCAAGCCCGGTGCCCCAAGTGTTCTCTTGGTATGGGTTGTAAATCAGAGGGCAGTTGTCCGCGGAGTTTGGAATGCCATCAAAGTCGCCACCCAGATCCGGTGAGCATTTGTCGCCGCGCCCGTCAGAATGGCCAGGCACTACCACGCGAACTTCGCCCTCTTTGGGATCAAAAGTTAATACTTGCAGGCTGGTACCGGACCAGCTGTAGTTCTTGCCGACCACTTGCAGTTTGTCGCCGACATAAATCAGGCTGGTGGCTTGCGGCGCATACCAGGTGTTTTGCGGGGTGTACAACATGCTGTTGTGCGAAGAAGAAATTATCCAAGCGCTCACGTCGTCGGATTGGTCCGCGTTGGCTATTGCGGTGCAGTTGTCTTGCGCATCGGGAATGCCGTCGTCATCGGTGTCGCCGACGGCGGCCCGCACGCGCGGCGCAGACAACACACTTGCCCCTAGCACTGCAAAGGCCGCAGCTGCGAGCAGCAAACGCACAAATACCGAGACTACTTTTGTTGTTTTCATTATTGTTATCCTGCTCACGGACAAATCTGTGTCACACTCGATCAGAGCATCAAATTATAAGCTATCCCACGTTGATTTTGGCGCGAATTACGCCGGAATTACAGGCTTAGCGCTCGGTCCAAACCCATAACTGCCGGCCGTCGGTAGCAAAATCCACCCAGCCATTGCGATCGGTGCGCAACACCGCGCGGCCGGCCAGCATTTGCAGTGTGGCTGCGCCCGGTGCGCCGTCCGGGTTGCCGGCGCCCACGGGGATCACCGCTGCCCACGGGTTGGCGCGCAGCATGAAGAGCAGGCTGAGCACATCCACGCCGCCCTGCTGCGCCACCTGAAGTACATTGGCAGGCGGCACCAAACCCTCGGCTGCCAGCTGGCCGCTGCTCTTGCCAGTCAGGTCCGGCCCAAACAAAAAGCTTGCGGAGCCGTGGCGCAGCTCCAGCAGCGTGCGCTGCGCGCCCACCGCCAGCAGCCGCAGGCGCACACCATCACCGAGGTCATACTCGGTGTTTGGTTGGGCGCGGTCCTGTGGAATGCCGCGCCGCGCAATCCCCTCCGACCATTCGCGGTACCCGGCTTCTTCAGACGGCTCGGCAGCCTGCAGTGTGCGCTCAATAGTGAAGCGCTCCAGCAAGCCGGGCAGGCCGTTGACACTGCCGGCGCCGGAACCGGCAGTGACCACCAGCTGCAGAGTGCGGTGCGTGAACGGCAGCTGTTCGCCCAGGGCAGCTGCCAGCCGGCGCGGGCTGGGGCCGCCGTTAAGCAGCACCCGCGCACCGCCGGGGGTAGTTATCAATACGGCATCACCGGCACCCACATCCAAAAAAGTAACATGCAGGCGGCCGTCCGGCAGGCGCGCGTACATGGACCATGCCAGTACGGTTGCCAACGCCAGCACAACCAGCGCGCCATCTTGCAGGCGCAATGTGTGCTGGCGCAGCCATTCAGCAGCGGCCGGCACGGGGCTGCGCGCAAACCATGTGGCGCCGAAAATTACTGTGTAGCAGCCCAGCAGCGCTAGCAGTGGAAAGCTGTCCAGCGGCAGCGCGGCGAATGGCACGCGTGCCAGCAGCTGCACACATTGAATGGTGTATGCAAGAAAGGGCCACACCACCCAAGCCAGCATCTGGCCAAGCGCCGGCGAGATGAGGCCGGCCACGGTGGCAAGGCCGCCCAGCACCATCACGGCCGGCTGTGCGGGCAGCACAATCAGGTTGGCCAGCAGCCCAACCACGGACAGCTGCCGAAAGTAATATGCGGTGAGCGGCAGCGTGAGCACCTGCGCTGCGGCCGTCAGTACCGTGAACTCGCCAAGCACGGTTGCAATGCGCACGCCGGTTGGTCCCGCCCAGCGCTGCGCCAGCGCGGTCACTGCGGATTGCAGCGGGCGGCTGTAAAGCAGCAAACTCAGCGTGGCACCCACACTCAACTGGAAGCCCACATCCCAAAGCGTGCGCGGTTCCCACGCCGTCATCGCCACCGCTGCAAAGATCAATGCAGTCAGCGCTTGTGCCGGGCGGCCCAGGCCTTGCGCCACAATCACCAGCGCCCCCATCAACGCGGCGCGTACGACGGACGCATCGGCGCCCGCCAGCACCGTGTAGGCGGCGATGCCCAGCAGCGCGAGCGGGCGCGCACGGCGCTGCCCCAGCACGCTGCCCAGCCCGCTCATTAAGACAGCCGCGATCACGCTGATGTTGAATCCGGAGATGGCAATGATGTGCGCGGTGCCGGTGGTGCGGAAGTCATCCTGCAGGCTGCGCGGCAGGCCACTGTCCACACCCAGCAAGATGCCGCTGAGTAGCGCGGCGTGCGGCTGCGGAAAGTTGCGCACAATAACGGCAAGGCTGGCGGCGCGCACTGCTTGCAGCCGGCGCTGCCACCATAGGCTGGCACAAGTGATACCGCCGGCACCGGGCACATCGGCCGGGCAGACTACCAGCGCGGCCGGCTTTAGTACCGCCAGGGACCGGATGCCGGTGAGCGCAGAGTACACGCCGCGGCGCGCCATCAAGGCGGCGTAAT
>CANNEJ010000003.1 GCA_947503585.1 Anaerolineales bacterium
GCCACGGGCTCAATAGGTTTGGTTGTGGGCGCCGCGCTGGCAGCGGCCGTGCCGCTTTGCGCAGCGAACGCAGCGCCGGGCGCAAAGCCGGGCTGCAAGCTGCTGGCGGCAGTGCCGGCTGCATCGCGCAGGGCGGGGTGTGGCTGGGCGGGCGCTGCCGGTTTGGCTGCGGCGCTGCTCTGCGCCGCTGTGGTGGCGCGCTGCGGCTGCGAACTTTGCGCTGCGCGCAGGCCAGCCGGGCTTGCGGCGGATGGCTTGGCTCCGCCGATTGCCGGGCCCACCTCTTGCATAAATGTTTCGAACAGATCTGCAGCGCTGTGGCGCATGGTGGCCGCCAGCGCAGCGCTGCCGCTAAGCTGCAGCGGCTGGGCCAGGGTAAGCGGGGCGGGGGCTGAGTTCATTTAGGATCCGTGCAACCGGCTAGCGGCCTGTCAATGCCCGGATCAGAGACAGCTTCTTCGTCTCGATCTGGGTCATGGTCTGGTACAGCAGATTTGTTTCGGCCAGGCGCGTCATCTCGAGGTCCACATCCACATTGTTGCCATCGAGGCGCATAGAAGAATCTGCCCGGCGGGTTACTTTAGGCGCCATTTCGGCCGTGAGCGGGCTGATATGGCGGGCATTGCTACCCGCCACCTGCAGTGGGCTGTGCCCATCCATCGAGCGCGTTGCCGTGTTGAGTGCATGCTCAAATTCAATGTTCATCGCCTGATACATGGGTGTGTCAGCATTAGCAATGTTGTTGCTGATTAGTTCCTGGCGCTTCCCCAAGCCACTGAGCGCAGCCTTGGTGGCTGTGCTTGCAAAGTCATTAAATAATCCCAGCATGATCAGGCCTCCACATAAGTTTTGTATAAAGAAAGCACACGCGGCACGTAGCGCTGTGTTTCAGGGTAGGGCGGAATGCCGCCATACTGTGCCACCGCACCGGGGCCGGCGTTATAGGCAGCCAGTGCCAGAGACACATTCTGGTCATAGCGGTCCAGCAGCTTGCGCAGCAGGCGCGTGCCGCCGTCAACATTTTGAACCGGGTCGTTGGAGTTGGTAACTCCCAGTGAAGCCGCAGTGCCGGGCATCAATTGCATCAGGCCCTGGGCGCCGGCAGATGATTTCACGGTGGGCCGGAAATTTGACTCGGCGTGAATGACGGCTTTCACCAGTGCGGGATCAACCTTGTGTTGCATGGCCGTGGTGTAGATCAGTTCGTCATACTCGCTCGGGCGCACTTTGGAGATGCTGCGCTCCACGGGCACCACCCAGCCGCCATTCTGCAGGTCCGGCACGGTTGCGGGCGGAACATGGTTGGGATCTATTGGTATGGGGGCGGGCAGCGAGTGGTTGGGGTCCACTTCTATTGGTGCGGGCAGTGCTGGCACTACGGGCGGGGCCGCGCTGGCCTGCGCTTTGGCCACCGCATTCGCGGCAACGGCGGCTGCTTCTGCTTCGGCAGCCGCAGTCAGTGCCATCCATGTGATCGGTTCCGGCAGGGTGGTGGCCGCGGGGGGCTGCTTGGGCATGCCGGTTTGTTCCGTGGCCGCTTGCAATGCGCCGCCGGAATTTTGAACCGAACCGGTTGCGTCCGATGGGTTGGGCAGGCCGGCTGATTCAGGCGCCAGCTGCGCTGCACTGGACGGGTTTGCAGGTGGCAGCCCGTTAGCTGGCGGAATCATGTTGGGCAGCGGAGCAGTATCGGCAATCATGCGGCCGGGTGCAGCGTTGTATTGTTTGGACAACATGCCGTGCAGCGTGCGCAGCAGCAAAGGCCCGTTCGCAGCGGCGCTGCCGGAGATGCTCATACGGCCCGCCGGTTGAAGGCGCGCGCAATGTAAATATCATCGCGCTCGGCTGTTTCATGGCGCAACAATTCCGCCTGCCATTTGCTGGTGTGGTGTTCGCCCAGTTTGGCCACCACATCCCGGCGCTGTGCTGCCGCCACCAGCTCGGCGCGTTTATCGTGGACCGCCTGTTGCAGCGTGCGCATCTCGCTAGCCAGGCGCTGCAGCTCGTCGTGCAGAGTCTGCCAGCCATTTTGCAGGCGTTGGATCTGCTCGATGTTCAGCAGTCCGCTTTGCAGTGCGCGCAGCTCCGCCAGCACCGCCTGTTGCGCCGCCTGGTTGGCGGTAATGCGGCTGCGCAGGCGGTGGCCGGCGCTCAGCAGGCGGGCCAGCTCCACTTCAAGCCGGTCAACCAGCACTTTGCGAAAGTCCAGCACGGGCTGGAGCGGGAACTTGGGTGGCATGTTCGGAGTTTGCTTCAGGCGGGGGCGGGCGCGCCCTGGCTGGCAAGCTCGCCCATGCGGCGCAGGCTTTCCATAAACGGTGTTGGTTCGCTGTCTTGCTGTAAAAACGCCAGCGCTTCCGGCATCAGGCGGATGGCCGCATCGATGGTGGCATCTGAGCCGCTAACGTATGCGCCAATGTTTATCAGGTCCCGCGCCTTCTCGTAGGCTGCCAGCAGCTGCCGGAGCATGCCGGCATCTTTGAGGTGCGCCTTGGCAGCCACTGCCGGCATCACACGGCTCACGGAATGCAGCACATCGATGGCGGGGAAGTGGTTGCGCGCGGCCAGCTCGCGCGTCAGCATGATGTGCCCGTCCAGGATGGAGCGGGCTGCGTCAGAAATGGGTTCGTTGAAGTCATCGCCCTCCACCAATACGGTGTAGAAGCCGGTGGTGGTGCCGTGCTCGGAGTTGCCGGTGCGCTCCATCAGCTTGGGCAGCAGGGCAAACACCGATGGCGTGTAGCCCTTGCTGGCCGGCGGCTCGCCAATCGCCAGGCCGATCTCGCGTTGCGCCATGGCCACACGCGTAACGCTGTCCATTAAAAATGTTACATCCATGCCTTCGCTGCGAAAACTGTCGGCAATGGCGGTTGCCAGCCACGCGCCGCGCACGCGCACCAGTGCCGGCTGGTCAGAAGTTGAGACGACAATCACCGAGCGCGCCAGGCCGGCCGGCCCCAGGCTGTTGGTTACAAACTCGCGTACTTCACGGCCGCGCTCGCCAATTAGAGCAATCACAGTCACATCTGTGTTTTGGCTGCGCGCAATGCAGCCCAGCAGTGTGCTTTTGCCGACGCCGCTGCCGGAAAAAATTCCGATGCGCTGGCCCTTGCCCACTGTAATCAAGCCGTCGATAGCCCGCACGCCGGTGACCAGCGGATCGCTTACCGGCTTGCGGCGCAGCGGGTGGGGCGGGTCGCTTACCACCGGCACAGTGCGCTGCGTAGCCAGCGGGCCCAGCCCGTCAATTGGCTGGCCGAGGCCATCCAACACGCGGCCCAGCAGCGCCCGCCCCACCGGTGCGCGCAGCTGCGCACCCGTGGCCGTAACGCGGCTGCCCGGCTGGATGCCGGTCATTTCTGCCAATGGCATTATCAGCACATGGCCGGCTCGAAAACCAACCACTTCTGCCGGAATTGTGCTGTTGTCGCGCACGGTGATATCCACGCGTTCGCCAATCTCGCACACCAGGCCCTTGGCTTCAATTGTCAGGCCCACCACCTCCACCACCCGGCCGCTGGCTTGCGCGCCGGGCAGCGCCTTGATGGCGCGCGCATAGCGTTCCAGGTTTGGCGGGGCAGGGGCTTCTTGTTCGGCGGCTGGCAGCATGTGCGCTTAGTCCGTGTCGTGCTCGGTTGCGTCCAGTGTTTCGCGCAGCGCACTTTGCACGCGGTCCAGCCGGCGCCGCACCTGGAAGTCCACGTCGCCTTCGTCGCCATGCACCACGCAGCCGCCGGCCTGCACTTCGGCATCGGCAATCAGCGCCACACTGGGGGTTGGCCAGAGCGGCAGCAGGCGCTCGTAGTCAGCGGGGTGCAGCGCCACGCGCAAGTTGCTCAGGTGCTGTGCCTGCTGTACAGCGGTGCGCACCATTTGCTGCAGCGCCTGGTCTGTCAGGGTAAAACCCTTGCCAAACAGCTGCTCGGCAACCATGCCCAGCAGGTCCACCAGCTTGCCCTCGCTGGCTGCCAGCAGGCTGGCGCGCCAGCCCTCGGCTTCCACAATCAGGCGCTGGGCCTGCAGCAACACAAGCTGCGTGCCGGCCTCGCCCACCGTGCGCCCCTCTTCGCGGCCGGTAATGAACCCGGCTGCCTGCGCAGATTGGCGGATGGCAGCCGCTTGGTCTTCGGCAGCCAGCACCAAGCGCTGTGCCAGGGCCTGTCCGTCCGTGTAGGCATCCGCAGCCGTCAGCTCCAGCAGGTCTGCCGCCTGAATGCTGGCTGCAGCCAGCGCTGCGGCCGCCGCTGTTTGCGCTGCCTGCAGTGCCGCTGCGGCCTGGGCATGCACCGTGCTAGCTTCGCTGCGCGCGGTTTCCAGCGCCGCGTCCATGTCTGCGCTGCGGCGGGTGAGGGCGGCTTCCAGCTGCAGGCGCTGGGCGTTGAAAGTCAGCTCGCGCTCGTTGAGCTCGGCTTGCGTGCGCAGCAGGTCGGCTTGCAGGTCGGGCAGTGCTGCCGGCGCCTGCGGCTGCGCGGGGGCATTGCTGCGCTGCGCTGCAAATGCGCGCCGCGGCACCACCAGTACCTGCTGCGAGCGCAGTAATCGGCCGCTGGCTGGCATGGGCTAGGCAAATTCCTGTTGGCCGCCGGCGCGCGGGATCGAGATTTCCTGCCGGGCTTCAAGGTCGCGCACCAGGTCAATTACTTTGCGCTGCGCATCGTAAACAGTCGTCAGTTTTGTGGGCGGCATAAACTGCAGCTCTTCCTGCATCATCTGCGCGGCACGCGAAGACATGTTCTTCCAGATTTTGCTTTGCAGATCCGCACTGGAGGACTTCAACGCCACCACCAGGTCGGCTTTGTTTACATCGCGCATAATGCGCTGAATGGCTTTGTCTGTCAGCTTGCGAACGTCCTCAAAGGTGAACAGCTGTGCCTTGACTGCCTCTGCCAGTTCCGGCTTGGAGCTTTCCAAACCTTCCAGAATAAGTTTCTCGGTGGGGCGGTCAATTCCCTGCAGCAGGGAAACCAGAAAATCAGGGCCACCAATTTTTGCCTTTTTGCCGCCGGCACCGGCAAACTCTTTATCGATCGCCTTCCCAATGTTCGCGGCGACGCTTGGGAGAATGGCCGACATTGATGCGATGCGCACACTAATGTCTCCCAGCATTGTGGGTGGCAGAAAACCCATGACGGCTCCGGCTTTCTTTTGGTCCATCAGGGCAATCACCAGCGCCACAGCCTGAGGGTGCTCGTCTTTGAGGTAGGCGGCCACCTCTGCTTCATCGGCTGCGTTCGCCGTATCAAGTTGCTGAAGCGTTACACTGCCTGTCGCCACTTCCGCTTCGGCCTGCGCCAGCTGCTCGGCTTCAACGAGAGCGGGGTCGACAACGTCGTCTGGTTCCTGTTCACCGCGGATCCCACGGCGCCATTGGTCCAGCGCGGAAACCATGCGGTCTGCAACTGGCTGGCCTTCGCTGCGCGAGCGCAGCCGGCCAATCAGCTGGCGAATGAATCCCATGCTGCCCTGCGCCAGTGATCCGCCGGCATGCGAGAGCTCAAATGCCTCTTGGAACACACTGTCGCGCAGCTCCGCCCCCACTGATTGCAATTTGGAGAGGGCTAACACGACCTCTTCAACTTCCGCATCCGAAAGCGAGGTCAAAATATCGGCCGACACATCCACGCCGAGGCCGGCAATCAAGATGGCGGCTTTCTCCGGCCCGGTCAGCGCAACCGGTCCGCTGCGTCCGCCCGCCAGCATGGTCTTGAGTGATTCCAGCAGGTTGGGCGGTGTGGTGCCGTCTGCTCCGAGCACGGCCGGCGGGCGCAGTTCAGTGTCTGCTACTTCCATGCTGAGGCCGCGTTGTGTTTCAGTTTGGACTGCCATTAGTTGCTGCTCCCGCGAATTTGTAAGTTGCTAGTCGATCTTCGGCAATTGCAGCTAGGCAGCGGACGGATCCTTGTCCTGCTCCATCCACTGCCGGATTATTTCTGCCACGGTCATGGGGCGCTGCTCTGCAATGCGCTGCACGGCGCGCCGCGCCCGCGAGCTATCCTGCGTGGGTAGCCGGTCTTCTTCTTCGTCCGGAAGACTTAAGGGCACTGTGGGCACTCGCGCCTGCAGCAGGCCGTCGCCGCCGTCATTTTGGGTGTCCACGCCCAGGCGCATGTTATCCCAAACGTCGCGCTCCTCCGCCTTTAGGCGCAGGTTGCGGATCAGGCGCTGCGTAAACCACAGCGCAGACAAGAGCACAACGGCAACGCCAAACCATTGCGCCACCTGCCGGTAGGTTTGGCTAAGCTGCTGGTTTTCAAATTCCGCAGTTTCATCTGTGAAAAAGGTGCGGTCAAATGGAATGGACTGCAGTGTGAACTGGTCGCCACGCTCGATGTTCACGCCGGCTGCGCGGGCTGCTATTTCCTTGAGCGAGTCCAGCATGTCCTCATCGGTCACGTTGTCCACCACTACGGATACCGAAAGCTGCTGCAGCTGCCCGCTGGCCACCTTGCGCTTTTCTTCCACACTGCCCATTTCGTAATTTGTGGTGGTCTCAGTGTGCGCGTAATCTATATTGGTGCCGGTGTCAGCCATCGTTTGATAACTGGGAATGCCCTGATCACTGGGCAGGTTGGAGCCCGCACCGGGGGATCCGCCCACAAACTCTCCAGTGCCGGTGTAGGATTCGGTCGTCACCTGCTCGGAGCGCACCACGCTGTCTGGAAAGAAGTTCTGCTCGACTATTTCTACGGCATCCCAGCCCAGGCGCGCCTTCACGCGCACCACGGAGCGGTCGGGTCCGAGGGCGCGCACCAGCATGGCCTGTACGTTGGCTTCCACTTGTTCCTCGTACTTGCGCTCTGCGGTCATTTTGTCGTTGTTGGTGTCCGCCGAAGATTTGGCCACATCTTCCATCAATGGCCCGGAAAGCATGTTTCCGGCCATGTCTACAATTACCACGTCCTTGGGCTGCAGGCCCTGCACTGAGGACGAAGCCAGGCCCTTGATTGCACTTACCTGCCCGTCGTTTAACTTCTGGCGCGGTTCCAGCTTGAGGGTAATGGCAGCGGTCGGCACTTTCTGCTGGTCTTTAAAAAGCGCATCTTCCGGCAGCGTAATATGCACACGCGCCAGCGCCACGGCGTCCAGCGCCTCAATGGTGCGTGCCAGCTCGCCTTCCAGGGCACGCTGGTAAGTCACTTTCTGGTTGAACTCCGTCATGCCCAGCGCGGATGTGGTGTCGAACAGCTCGTAGCCCACGGTGGACTCTTGCAGCAAGCCCTTGCTGGCTACATCAATGCGCGTGTCAAAGACCTGGCTGCGCGGCACAAGGATTGTGCCGTCCGCCTGCACCTGATAGTCGACGGATTGTTCCTTCAGGTGCTGTGCCACTGCGCCGGCATCGCCCTCGGTGAGGCCGGTGAAGGCCACCGCGTAATCGGGCTGTGCCGCCCACACCGTGAAAACGGCCAGCAGCACAACAATCAGCGATCCGCCGCCCACCAGCACCAAGCGCTGGCTGCGGTCGAGCTTTGCCCAGAAGCTTGTGAACTGGGCCATGAAATTTCCGGCTATTCCAGCCATAGTCACTTCCTATTTTTCAGTATAGCAGTCGTAAAAAAATTCAAGCGCAGCGCAGCCTAGACGGCCATGCGCATCACTTCCTGGTAAGCCTCAACCAGCTTGTCGCGCATGGCAAGCGCCAGGCGGAAAGCAATATCCGTTTCTTGCGTGGCAATCATCACGTCATGTATGTCTATGTTTTCACCAGCGGCCAGTTGTCCAATCGCCTTGTCGGATGTGAGCTGCATCTGGTCAAGCAGTTGCACTGATCGGCCAAGCGAAGCACCAAAGCCGCCGGTAACATCAATCGGGGCGGGGCGGGCGGTGGCCGCGGCCTCGGCCGCCATCTGCTGGCGGATGGTTCCATTGAGTCCCACCGGCGGGGTGAGGGCGGGTTTGGCTATGCTGTCAATATTCATGTTGGGCGTGCTCCGGGTAGCGGGCGGCTGTTAGCCGCGACCAATTTCAAGCGCCTTCACCGCCATTTGCTTGGCGGAGTTCATTACGGTAACGTTGGCTTCGTAAGCTCTGGTCGCGGAGAGCATGTCGGTCATCTCGGTTACCAGGTTTACGTTGGGGAAGGTGACATACCCCTGGGCATCAGCATCCGGATGGCCGGGGTTGTACATGCGGGCACCCGGCTCAGCGTCCACTTTCACATCCACCACCTCCAA
This sequence comes from Anaerolineales bacterium, assembly GCA_947503585.1. Classification (GTDB taxonomy): domain Bacteria; phylum Chloroflexota; class Anaerolineae; order Anaerolineales; family UBA11657; genus BD1. Next base: position 8,175 of record CANNEJ010000003.1, read on the forward strand.
TCCGCCGGAAGCCACAGACTGGTTGAACATCTGCGGCCGGTGTTTTACAAAACTGGGCAGCGTCAGATCGGGAATGCGGCCAAAGCCGCCGGCATTTTTGATTACCTGCTGCATCGGTCCGAAGCGCGGCAGGCCGCCGTTCTCTGACGCGCGCGATGAGAACACGACGGTCTGCTTCTTGAACGCGCCGCCTTCGTCGGTGCGCGTGGTCTCCACATTGGCAACGTTGTTGGCAATTGTGTCGAGGCGCATGCGTTGCGCAGTTAGAGCGGAGGCCGAAGTGCGGAAGGTGTTAAATATGTTCATGTCAGTTCCTTAAGCGAAGCAACTAGCGGGCTGGTGTAGTTCTGGCGGATCAAGGCCTGCGATTCCCATGCCGGGTCACTGCCGCCGGCCGTCTGGTTGGCCAGCACCCATTGCGAGTAGGCGAAGTTGTAGGGCTCGCGCTGGTCGCGCATGTGGCGCATGGCAGCGGTTATCTGTAGCGCTTGCTGCGCCTCGCTCACCTCGGCACTGGCGGCAATGCCGCCTTCGGTGCCAATCACGGGCAGGGCGCGGCCGAGCAGTTCTGTTGCCAGTTTGTTGTAGTCCTTGGCGCGCGGCAGTCCGCGCTCGTCGGTGACCGGGTTGGCACTGTAGTTGTGCGCAGAGATCCAAGCGCGGTCCAGTACGTCCGCAGCGCCGCGTTTCACAATTTCGCGCAGCGTCGCATCCATAAATTTGACATCATCCTGCACGCCCGCGGTTTGCGAGTTGGAAAGGGCGCCGAGGCCCGGGTGGCCGCCGTTCTCCGTGACGGTGCGGGCGGCGGGCAGCCAAGCATCCAGGTAGCGGTTTACATTGGGTTCGCGACCTGCATTTTCCACATTGGTGTTGGGCTCGTTGTACAGCTGAAAGTAATTTACGCCTTGCTCTTTGTAGTGGCGCACCATCGCGCCGAGGTCGCCCTGGATGGGCTCCATGCCGTTGGTGTAGACGCGCATGATGGGCTCAATGCCGCTGGCCTTGAGCTGGCCAACCAGATAATCATTTTTGCCGATGTTGCTGTTGTCGTTGAGCAGCGTCACCCAGCGCACGTTCATGGCGCGCAGTTCGGGCATCAGGCGGTCCACATCGGCCGGCTTGGTGCTGGTGGTGGGCACCCAGTGCATGCCCCGGCCGTTGTCTTGCGGCGGGCGCGGATAGGCTGCCAGTGCCAGCGGTCCGGTGGCAGCTGCGGGTGCAGCGGACTTAATGTTGCTGAGGCTGGCAAGCGCGGCTGCCAGCGGGCTGCCAGTGGCCGCCGGAAGCGTGGTGGCAGCAGTGCCGGGGGCAACCGGGCGCGCGTAGCGCTCCGCAGTAGTCGGGCGCGCCACACTCACACGGCCAACGGCCGGTGCGGCCGGGTCATAAGGATCTGCGCGCGGAACTTCAATCGGGGTCCCGGCAGCTGGCTCCGCACTTAGCTGCGGTTCATTGGGCGCTGCCTCCGGTGCGGCGGTTGCAGGCTGCGCAGCCGCCGGCTTGGCAATTGTGAAAGTAATCGGGGGCGCTACCGGCATGTCTTTTGCAGCGGCCGCAGGTGTGGCTGCCGGCGGAATAAAGACCGGCATGAAGGGCCACTTGCCCGGCTCTTGATAGGCATTAGTTGCCTGGCTGAGCGAAGGGCTGGCGGAGGTCAAGCCGCTGAGCATTTGTTCAATGCCGCCCAGCTGGCTGCCGGATTGCCCGCCCGCAAGCGCAGACAGCAGCATGGCCGGGTTGGCTGCCATGCCGCCAAGGTTCAAATTTGCAGCGCTGCTTGCGCCGGTGGTGGCACCGGACTTGTTTTCGCCCATCGCCTGCATCAAGACGCGCAGCAGCGCCAGGTTAAATCCGCCGGTGCTGTTCTGCGGCCCCAGCATGGAGCTTGCATCTGCAGACTCGCTGCCAAACAAGCTGGACAGCGTGTTGCTGTTAGCTGTGGGCAGCGCAGAGCGGAGTGTGTTGGGGATTGCCTGCACGAAAAATAGTCCGTGCGAGCATGTTATCAGCGCGCCGTCTACGCGCTGGTTAACCCTCCATAAAGGGCGGCTTAAACGTTGATGAATTCAGCAGGGCGTGCGCGCTGCCGGCGCGCCGGCTGGCTCCTAACTCGCGGCGCGCGGGTGCGCCACAACTATCAGGCGATGGCTGTTGGTAAAAAACGGCCAGCAACTTATCAGCGTCAGGCGATCATCACGGGTGGGGTGCATGAACGAGGCGTACAGCAGCTGCTCGGCCGGAGATGAGTACCAGATGGGGACAATCAGCCGTTCGGTCACCGCATATTTACGCATTGCACCGTTGGCGTACACATCCAGCTCGTCGCCAGGCACAAGTTCGTTCAGGTTGCGGAAGACCATGCCCTGGGTATTCTGGTGCCCGGCCAGCACTGTGTTGCCGGCTGTCCCAAACCCGGCAGAGGAGGGCAGCCAGCCGGCCAGCCCGTAAGGGATCTGCCAGTTGCCATCGGCTTCTTCGGCCGCACTGCCAATTGCGGCATCCAGCCCGATGCGCGCCGCCACAATGCGCTCCGGCGCAATGCGCTCCAGCTCAACCGCTGCGCGGGCGAGTGCGGCCGGAACCTGCCGGCCGGCTGCGGGCGCAGGCTTCACGCGCGCCAGAAACCCGCCGCGAATGGGCAGGTACTTTGCAAAGCCGGCGCTGCGCCGCAGTTGGGTGCCGGCTGCGGAGCGCAGCGCAACAGCCACGGCAAGTGGCGTGCCGGAGTTTGTTTGGCTGGTTAAGTCGGAGCGGGGCGCTGCCGGCGTTGCGGCAAGCGTTGAGTTTTGGGCTTTGACCATGTCTGCCACTACAGTGGCCAGTGGCACCACAACCACACGTTTTGGCAGCGTGTACGCCAGCGCGGCGTTTGGCCCGCCCGCGGCGCAACCGGCCGCTGCGCAGGCGGCAGCCACACCAAGCAACAGGCGCGCTAGCGCAGCGCGCAACCCGCAGCGCATGCGTTTACGCGCTTGCTGTGAAGGCGGGCAGCGCGCCGGCCACAGTTTGTTTTTGAAGTTGAGACCAGGTGGAGCGCAGCTCGAGCAGCACTTCCGCTGCTGCATCCCAGCGGCCGGAACGGCACTCGTCAGATGTCCACTGGTAAAGTGCCAGCAGGCGGGCGGGCAGGTCGCCCTGCTCAAAATCGAGGCTCTTGATTAATTCATGAATTGCGCGCGTGGCGGTGCCGAGGTCCTTGCGGCCGCAAGCTGAAATTGCGGCATCGTATGTAAGCACAACCAGCTTCACGGGATCCGCATTGAGGATGTCGTGTTCGCGGTAGTTGCGCGCCTGACGAGCGTAGGGGTTGATGGTCATGCTGCGTAAGCTCCTAAAGTATTAATCCGCCGCGGCGGTGGGTCCACAGCCGGGCGGGTTTGCATCGGTGTAAAAGTTTTTTAAGTAAACAGGTTCAGAAAGTGGTCGTATCCCATTTTATTAAGTTCGTCGGGCGGGATGGTGCGCACAACCTCTTTCGTGTCCGGATCGATAATTGTGATTGTCACAGACCCGTCTTCGCTGTTCACCTGAAAGCGCAGGCTGGAGCCTGACTTGGTTTGGTATTCAGGTTTCGGGTCTGCCTTTGGCTGCGCTTCTTTGATTTCGGGTTCGGCAAGCTTGCGGGCCGACATCGAAATTTGCCCGTCGTCAGACGGTGCCAGCCGGTCTGCTTTCGGGCCTGTGGCCGCTCCCGGCAGGGCGCGCTCTGTTTTGGAATCGGCAGGCGCTCCCGCCGCGGGCTTTGCCACGGCCGGGGCCTGGCTGTTAGGCGCAGTGGCGCCGCCTACAGGTGTGAGTGAATCAGCAGGAGCCATGATCTTTTTTTGCCCTGATAGTTTCCGTTACGCATGGTATCGGCGGGGCGGAGAGGAACTTTAGCGCTTAGGCCAATCTGCTCAGGGAACTTTGGGTGTTCATTAGCGTCATAATTTCCGCCTGGTGCCGCCCATACTGGGTTTTCAGGCTTGTTTCGCGCTCAGTTATTGACAGCTTGCCTTTGGTTATGCGGCTATTTACGTCGCTAATTTGGGTTGTTATGCCCTTAATCGAGGCATCTACGACGCCCTTGGTGGTTGCGGTGAAGGTTTTGAGGCGTGCCTGCAGCCGGTCTGCCACCGCATTTACGAGGGCCCTGGCACCCGCAGAATCAGAGCTGAAGGCTGCTGCCAGTTTGGCTTCGTCTAATGTTGCCGTCAGTGAGGTTGTGTTTATGTTTACGCCCAGGTCGCTCATGGCGGTGAAAGTGGTGCCCGTAAGTCCGCTGACGCGGCTCTGCAGGTCCGTGATCAAACTGCGGCGCAGTCCCACAAAATTGCTGTCTTGCGCCAGGGTGCCGGAAGTATATTTCTTGTCAGCCGTTTTGGTGATTGCGGTTTGCCCGGTAACGTAATCGTTGGCGGCGTTAAAGTCCGCAACCAGCGCTTTGAGCTTGGCAACTATGGTGGCAGTGTCGCGGGTGACCACCAGTGCGGCATTTTTGCCCGCTGCATCCGCTGCCAGGTTCAGCGTCACGCCGGAAATAACATCCGTCAAACCGGAGTTTTGACTGCGGGTGATGCTGATGCCGTCCACGGTAAATGCGGCGTTGGTTGGCGCCTGGATCACATTGGCATAGGCGCCGCCACTATCCACAACTTTCAGCGCCAGCAGGATGTTGTCTGTGCCGCTCGCATGGGCGGCCACAATGGAGCGGTGGGTGCCGCTGTTGTTGGCGGTGAGAATCAGGCGCCGGTCCACAACTCCGGCAGTCACCTCATTGCCCTCGGCAAAGGTGCCGCGGTTGATGAGGGCAGCGATGTTTACCAGAGTGTGCGTGCTCGATACGGTAATCGCAGCGCCCTTGGCAACATAGGTGGCTGACGCTGCATTGGCAGCCTTGCTGCCGGTGGTGTAGCTGCCGCCGCCGAATGTGAACTTCAGACCGCGCCCGGTGTCCACCGTTATCTGGCCGGCGGGCACAGCTTGCCACGCCGATGTCGTTTCGGTGGCAGTGGCGCTGCCATATTTGCGGATGGCCACCGCCTGCGCCTGGCTGTTGACCAGCCGAAATTCGTAGACGCTGCTGTTATTGCGTACTTCCACATAGTACTGGTCGCTGCCAAGCTCGCGCAGTCCGGATGTCAGGTCGGCGGTGCTGAAGCCGGAAATGGTCGTGGGGTTGGGCGTGGTTGTGGAAGAAATGGAACGGTTGGCGGCCCCGCCAACGGTGAACACACCGGACAGCCCCAGCTGTTGGTCGGAATATTCCAACGCGGTGCTGGAGCCAACCGAGTGGGCTTTGGCCAGGGTGGTAACCGCAATGCGCTGAGTGCCGGCAATTGCCTGATCGTTGGCCGAAGCCGTAAACACGGCAGCGCCGGTTGTGGAGGGCTCGGTTACAGACGCGCTGCGCTGCTCCAAAAAGTTGGTTGTGCTGTCTGTTGCCAGGTTGTTGACGGAAGTGAGCAGGCTGGAGAGCCGCGTGCCGGCTGTGGAATAGACCGACTTGCGCGCCTCCAGTGCCTTCAGGTCGTTAGTGAGGCGCTGGATGGGCTTGGCCTCGTTTTGCAGCGTCTCGGTGATCAGGTTGCTGAAAAACGAGTTTATTGCTGCGATATCGGTGGCCATGGAGTTTGCTTTGGGTTAGAAACCAGCCCCCGCACTTTTGGCGCGGGAGCCGGCTAGCTTGTCGCTTGTGTGGAGTGCCGGTTTGCGAAGTGCCCTAGTTCGACGCTTACCGGAACAGCGAGAGTACGGCCTGCGGATTGGCATTGGCCTGCGCCAAAGCCGCCGTGGAAATTTGCTGCAGGATGAGGTAGGTTGTGGCCTTCACCTGCTCGCGGGCGATGTCTGCATTGTAGATGCGATTGAAGGCAGCTTCCACGTTGGCATGCGCCACCGTCACCTGCTCTTCTTTGAAGGTGAGGCGCGCCATCATAGAACCCACCTCACGCATTGAGATGGAAACTGAAGCGATGGCAGACTCGATGCTTCCCATGTAGGCTTGGGCAGAAGCATGTGAGTCCACGTGGCCGCGCTCCACCACGCCAGCCAGATGCAGGTCACCAGAGCTGTGGCCCTGCCGGCCGGCGACGCCGCTCATCGAAAAACCAAAGAAGACCGTGTTATGGCTGTCGGCACCCGTCTGGAGCATGATGCGCGTGCGCGAATGGGTCGGGTTGGTAGTGATGCGCTCATCCATTTCGAGCAGCTTGCGGCCGTTCCACGTCGTTTCGTTGTTGATGTCGTCCATTTCTGCCAGGAACTGGGAGATCTGGGCTTCAATGTCATTGCGCTCCACCGGTCCCATGATGTCACCGATGGCCTGCTGCGCTTTGCTGCGGATCTTGACGAGAACATCCATCAGCTTTTGCAGGGCGCCTTCGGCAGTGGCCAGGAAGTTCTTGCCATCACCGATATTGTCCAGCGCCTGCAGGTAGCCGGTAGCCCTGACGCGCATCTTGGTTCCAATTGTGAAACCGGCGGGGTCGTCCTCGGCCGTGTTCAGGCGGCGGCCGGTGGCCAAGCGTGTCTGCGCAATTGCGAGTTCCCGGTTGTTCAGCAAAAGAGAGTTGAGTGCGTTCAGTGCGCCAATGTTTCCGGCTACCCGGGTGAGATCCGGATTGGCGGCTGAACCAATAAGTCCTGGCATGATTGTAAACCTCCTTGTTTACCAAATTTGGGGGATCCTTCCCCCATTGTGATGTGCCAGCTGTCGGCGAAACTTAGCGCCTGGTCCCCGCGGAATGTGCTCAGGCACGACCTCCGCCGCAGGGGTATTTATTGCGCTGTAGAAGGGGTATCGGCACACCAGCGCTGCGCTTTACCAGCGGCGCCGGTAAAGATTGGGTAAACGTACCGCCGGGGGGCGGGGCGCTTGGCTGGCGGCTTGGCCACCGCCCCGGCGCTTTGCGCGCCGGGGCGGTGGCCGTTTGGGGCGGGCAGGAGGCTACCCGCGCCCCGGTTTTAGCGGAAGAGTGCGAGCACTGCCTGCGGATTTGCGTTCGCCTGCGACAGGCTGGCGGTCGCAATCTGCTGCAGGATCAAGAAGGTTGTGGCCTTCACCTGCTCGCGCGCAATGTCTGCATTCATGATGCGGCTGAAGGCCGCTTCGGTGTTGGCATGCGCAACCGTAACCTGCTCTTCTTTGAAGGTGAGGCGCGACATCATCGAGCCAACCTCCCGCAAAGACACGCTGATTGACGCGATGGCCGAGTCCACACTGGACATGTATGCCTGGGCAGAGCTGCTGGAATTTACATGCCCGCGGTTTGATACGCCGTCAAGATGCAGATTGGAAGAACTGTGGCCGGTGGTGCGGCCGAACTTGAATGAGACTGTGTTGTCGGCGTTGGCGCCGGTCTGGAACACTGTGTCGGCACCACCAACTGACATTTGCAGAAGCTTCTTGCCGTTCCATTGGGTCTCGTTATTGATGTCAGAGATCTCGGCCAAATAGCCCTCGATTTCTTTTTCAATATCGCTCCGCTCATTCGTGCCCATTATGTCTGAAATGGCTTGCTGCGACTTGGTGCGGATCTTGATCAAAATATCATTGATCTTCTGGAGCGATCCCTCGGCCGTGGCAAGGAAGTTCTTGCTGTCACCAAGATTGTCCAGTGCTTGCATGAAGCCTTCGGCACGGGCCCGCAGCTTTGTGCCAATGGTCAAGTTTGCCGGATCGTCTTCGGCAGTGTTGATCCGTCTCCCCGTAGCCAGGCGCGTCTGCGCTACTGACAACTGCCGATTGACCAAGTTCAACGCGTTCTGCGCGTTCAACGCCCCCAGATTACTTGCGACGCGCCCCAACTGGTCCGATTGAGCCGCCGATCCTACTAGTCCAGCCATAATAATGTAGCCTCCTTGTCTGTGACGGTCCGTGGGACTGCTTCCCTGCCGAAATCCGTTTTTTCCGCTTTGCCCTAACAATGGCGCGTAGTAACCAAACGCCCCTGCGTTGTGGTTCCCTTACTACGCCCCAGCGCAATCTCAGTCTCGCGCTTGGGGGGTTATCGGCAATTTTCCGGACACCTTTAGATTGGCTTTACGAAATTTGGCAGGAGATGCCGTCCAGCAAGTAAATGAATGCAAGCCGGCATTTGTGGGCTGGTTGCCAAAAACATGGCAATTTGGCGATAAATTGGCCAAGTTTTGGCCGTGAAGTGCGCCGGGTTTCGCGGGCTGCGGGGCGAGATTATTTCCGAAAGCGATGCGAATGGGGTGGGCAGCGGCTAGTAGCGGCTACGGCTGGGGTGCCACCCCGGCTACTAGGTCCGGATTCGTGCCTCCATTTGGCGGGCCTGCTGTAAAAACACCTCTGCTTTGGCATTTTCCCCGGCTTGCATTAGTATGGCGCCCAGATTATGCAGTGCCTGCGGGTTGTGCGGGGCTAGTTTTAAGGCGGCGCCAAAGGCGCGCATAGCTGGCAAAAATTGGTTGGCATTGGCGTAAGCCGCGCCAAGGTCGTTGAGTACGTCGGCATCCATTGGGGCCAGCTCCCGCGCGCGTTCCAGGGCTGGCACGGCGGCGCTTGGTTGTTCCGCAGCAAGCAACGCCAGGCCCAGCTCGCGTTGCAGCCGGGCATCGGCGGGGTGGGCGGCAATTGCGGCTTGCAGGTGCGCAGCAGCTGCGCCGGCCGCCCCGCTGGCGCGCAAGGCGTGGCCCAGCGCCAGCGCAGTTGCAGCACTCGCGTCACCGGCGGCAACGGCAGCGCGCAGCTGCACGGCGCCCGCAGCCCAGCGCTGCAGGCCGCACAATGCGCGGCCAAG
>CANNEJ010000004.1 GCA_947503585.1 Anaerolineales bacterium
GGCGGCCGGCCGGCGCGCTTTTGGTGGGCGCGTTGTTGCTGCTAGCCAGCATCGCCTGCAACCCGCCCCAGTTTTTGGTGGATGCCATCGGCAGCCCGCCACAGGCGCTGGCGGTGATCGTGTTTACGCTCACGCCTACTCCGTCGCAAACGCTCACCCCGACGCCTACCCCCACTGCGACGCTTGGCCCGCTGCCCACGCCGGCCCCGACTGGATTCATTGGCCGCATTGCGTTTGTTTCAGACCTGGAAGGCAACGCGGAAATTTACGTTATGGATTCTTTGGGTGCTGGCCGCACCCGCCTGACCAATAACCCGGCAGCTGATACTGACCCGGCTTGGTCTCCCAACATCGCCCAAATTGCTTTTGCGTCTGACCGCGATGGAAACAGCGAAATCTACCTTATGAATTCGGATGGTACCGAGCAGACCAACATCAGCAACAACCCTGGCAATGACTACGATCCCACGTGGCAACCGGATGGCAAGCGCGTCGCATTTGTGTCCTACCGCGATGGCAACGCGGAAATTTATGTGGCGAACCGGGATGGCTCGGAGCCCGTGCGCCTCACCAACAACGCCGTGCAAGACCTATCACCCACTTGGTCGCGGGATGGCAAGCGGATTGCGTTTACTTCCATCCGCGACGGGAACTTAGAGATCTACTCGATGAACCCGGATGGCTCCGACCAGCTGCGCCTGACCAACAGCGGCGGAGAAGATCTGCAGCCGGCATGGTCTCCAAAGTCTGACCGGATAACATTTGCATCGCGGCGCGACGGCAACTACGAAATCTACGTAATGGCAGCAGATGGCACGAACCCCGTGCGCATGACGAACTCAGCGGCCGACGAATCGTTTCCAACGTGGTCTCCGGATGGCGTGCGGCTGGCGTTCGCCAATAATTCCAGTGGCAAGTACGACCTCTTCTCCATGTATTCACAGGGCTCAGAAGCGCAGAACATGACCAATGTCTTCTCTGCCAATGACGACAATGCAGACTGGTCGCCCAGCCCGGCGCGCCTGGTGATGGCATCTTCTCAACAGGACGGCAACTACGATTTGTATCTAATCAAGTCGGATGCCCCGGGCGCAGTGCGCGTTTCCGCCAATTCTGCGAGCGACCGCAGCCCGGTGTTCTCCCCCGACGGCAACAAAATTGCAATGTATTCATTCCGCGACCAAAATGCGGAAATATATACGATGAACCTGGATGGCACAGACCGGAAGCGCCTCACTGACAATGTTTACTCTGACAAGCAGCCCACGTGGGCGCCCGATGCCAGCCGGCTTGCCTTCGTTAGCGAGCGCGGCGGCAATGCTGAGATCTACACCATGAGCCCGCAGGGCACTGAGTTGCAGCGCCTTACAAACACCGCGGCAAAAGAGGGTTCGCCGGATTGGTCGCCGCTGGGATCTGAGATCGTATTTTGGTCCGATCGCGACGGCAACATGGAGCTGTATCTGATGGATGCTTACGGACACTTTCAGGCGCGCCTGACGAACGACCCGGCAACCGATATGGATCCGGTGTGGTCGCCCCGGGGTGACCAAGTTGCGTTCTCTTCCAACCGCTTTGGCGATTTTGAAATCATGCTGCTCACCGTCGAGACTCTTGAAGCCGTGCGCCTGACGGTTGCCCGCGGCGACGACTTCTCGCCCACCTGGTCCGCAAACGGCGACCAGATTGCGTTTTCTTCCAATCGCAGCGGCACCTTTAAGATCTACATGATGAGCAGCACTGGCGACGCACAAGTCATGATCAGCAATCCGGACTCCATCGGCGATGACATCGAGCCGGACTGGCAGCCAGTGCAATGATGGGCGGCGGGCAGCAGACCCAAGCCGGCAGCCGCCTTTTCGAATTGAGTTGAGGTGCGGGTGCGAATACACGCAGCTCCCGCGCATTACTATTTAAAAAATCAACCGGCCCGTGCAAAGTTGCTAATGCCGCGCTCAATCAACACCCGTGCTTAACCTGCGTCGTAAATTTGTTTTGGCAAGCTGTGCGGCGCTAGTGACCGCGGGCTGCGTAACAGCTCAGGCCGCCATACCGCAGCCAGCCAGCAACGCACTGCCGGCTACGGCAACAGCGGAGCCCACCGCGACAACACCAGCGCCTACGGCGGTGCCGACTTTACCGCCGCCCACACCGACTGTGGCTGCCCCGGCAGAGAATGCCGCCAATAATTTTTATCTCTCGCAGCCGGGAGACACGGTGCCCGCGCTGGCCGGGCGCTTCGGGGTGTCAGAGGGTGACTTGCGCGCATCGAACCCGACTCTGCCAATGACCGGTGTGCTGGTGGCGCCCGGGTCCAAGCTGCTGGTTTCCATGTTTGATTTTGGCATGGAGCCACAACCGCAGATTATTCCCGACAATGCTTTTGTGTACGGGCCGCTGCAGGATTTGTATCCGGTGACCAATGATGCAGCGCAAGCCGGCCCATGGCTGGCATCCGTGCGTGACAAGGAAGGCGACACTTATCGCGCTGATGGATGGCAGGTGCTGGAAAAAGCAGCGCGCACCTACTCCATCAATCCGCGTTTGTTGCTGGCCCTGCTGGAGTATCAGTCCGGACTGTACACCGGCAACACGCCCACCAAGGAGCAGGCGACGTATCCATTTGGTTTAAAGGACTGGCAAGATGCGGGGTTTACAAATCAGGTGCGCGCTACAGTCCTGTTGTTAAACGAGGGCTACTACGGCTGGCGGGCAGGCACGCTGCGATCGCTGACTCTTGCGGACGGCTGGGTGTGGCGGCTGGACCCGCGCCTGAATGCGGGCAGCGTCGCGCTTTACAACCTGCTGGCACAATTCAGCTCACTGCCGGAGTTTGAGCGCGCGGTGGGCTCAAACGGAGTTAAGGCAACGATGCAATCCCTGTTTGGCGCGGCGCCACCCTACAACGTGGACTTGCTGCCCGCCACATTGCAGCAGCCGCAATGGCAGCTGCCGTTCACCGAGGGCGTGATTTGGAATTTCACCGGCGGCCCGCATCCCGTAATCGGTGACACACAGCCCTGGGGCGCACTGGACTTTGCTCCCGGCCTCACCTACGCCGGCTGTGACACTTCCGGAGACTGGGTGACGGCCGTGGCAGACGGCGTTGTGGCGCGGATTAGCAGTGGCGTCTTGATGCTGGATCTAGACGGCGACGGCCGGGAAACTACGGGTTGGGTAATGATGTATGTTCATATGGAAGTGGACAGCGCCAACATCATTGAGGGCAAGCAAGTACGGGCGGGCACGCGCCTGGGCCATCCCGGCTGCGCAGGCGAAACGCGCTCCACCAGCTCGCACGTGCATCTGGCGCGAAAGTACAACGGGGAGTGGATCGCTGCCGATGGCCCGCTTCCATTTGAGCTGGGCGGCTGGCGTGCCGTTGCGGGCGCAAAAAAATATCAGGGGCTGCTGGTGAATACCAGGCTCGGGTCCGAGCTGGCAGCGTGCATGTGCGTACATGACAATCAATTGCTGAACGCAGCAGTGCCGTGAGATTGCAACATGCCGGCGGCTAATTTCATTTTTGGGACAGTGGGTGCACCCACCTCCACGCCGCCAAAACCCGGCGGCTCTGCCGGCGCCGTGCAGCAAATGAAAGCGCTGGGCCTCGGCACGCTGGAGCTGGGCTGGGTGCAATCCGTGCGCGTGACGCCCGCAACTTGCGAACTAATTGCAGCCACCGCCAAACAACACAGCCTGCCGCTCAGTGTGCATGCGCCTTACTTTATTAACTTGAATGCAAAAAAAGATGAGTGGCCCAACAGCCGCAAGCGCCTGATGGACGCAGCCCACTTTGGCAACCTTGCCGGTGCAACGGACATCATCTTTCACCCGGGTTCCTACTTTGAGCGGCCGCAGGCTGCGCTCAAGCTGGCCATTCAGCGCCTGCGCGGCTGCGTGCGCGAACTGCGCAAGGCGGGCAACCCCGCAACGCTGCGCCCGGAGTTGATGGGCAAGAGCGCCATGCTGGGTTCGCTGGAAGATGTGCTGCAAATGGCGCTGCAAGTACCGGGCGTACTGCCGTGCCTGGACATTGCGCACCTGCACGCGCGCGGCGGAGACGGCAGCATCAATACGGCTGCGGAGTTCCGGGTTGTGCTGCAGCACATGCGCGCAGTCCTTGGTGCAGCCGCGCTGCGCAACATGCACATCCACATCTCCGGCATTGCCTACGGCCCCAAAGGCGAAGAGAAGCACCTGACATTTGCCGAAGGCGACTTGCGCTACCGCGATTTCCTGAAGGTGCTGGCCGAACTGGGCTGCAGCGGGCGCATGCTGGTGGAAAGCCCGATTATGGAAACTGATGCGCTGCACCTGCAGCGTGTTTGGCGCCGCATCAATCGCGCCTGAGCCCGGGCGCAACGCCCAGCACACGCGTGCCCCGCACTTGCCACAAATTAACCCCGCACAGGTAACCGAACTGGCGCAGCAGCTGGTGCGGCTGCCCGGCGAAGCCGGGGCTGAGCAGCGCGTCAGCGAGTTTTTACTGGGTGCCATGCCCGCGCTGGGATTCGAGCGCGTGGCCATGGATGCGAATGGCAGCGTCACCGGTGAAATTGTTGGTGCGCGCGCCGGGCCGACACTGCTATTTGATGCACACACGGACACTGTGGGCATTGCACCGGGCGTGCCGTGGCAACAGGCGCCGCACGGCGCTGCCATATCCAACGGCCGCCTTTATGGGCGCGGCAGCACGGACATGCGCGGTGCACTGGCTGCCATGCTGGCAGCCGCAGCCGGCGTGGATCGCACCCGGCTGGCAGGGCGCGTTGTGGTTTGCGCCTCTGTACTGGAGGAAGTGCTGGAGGGCGTGGCACTGCGGGCCGTGATGGAGCGCGCGCAGCCGGACTTTGTGGTGATCGGCGAGCCCAGCAACTTGCGCCTGGTGCACGGCGGCCGCGGCCGCGCAGAAATTAAACTGACGGCGATTGGCCGGCCGGGCCACACCTCCGCGCCCCAACACGCACTGAACGCCGTGCTCGCGCTGCTGCCCGCCATGCAGGCAATCGAAGCACTGCCCATGCCAGCGCACCCCCAGGTTGGCTCCGCAATTCTTGCGCTCACAGACATCATCTCTGAGCCCTACCCCGGCCACTCCGTAGTCCCCAGCATTTGCCGCGCCACTTATGACCGGCGCCTGCTGCCCGGCGAAACCGAATCAGATGTGCTGGCTGCGCTGACGGAACTGCAGCTGCCCGCCGGCGCGCAGCTGCAAGTTGCAATTGCAACAGGCGAATACCGGGCGTTCACCGGCAGTGTGCTGGCGTGTCGCAAATGGTTTCCGGCGTGGTTCATAGAGCGCAGCCATCCGTTTGTGGCAGCCGCTGCGCGCGGGCTGCAGGCCGCGGGCCTTGCCGTTGAATACGGCACTTACAATTTTTGCACCAATGGCGCCTACAGTGCCGGCGTTGCAACCGTGCCCACGATTGGCTTCGGGCCTTCGCCGGAAGCTCTGGCGCACACTGTGGACGAGTATGTGGAGCTGGAGCAATTGCACGGCTGCGCCCGCGGCTACCGCGCCATCATTGAGGGTGTGCTGGGCGGCGGGGCTTGATGCAAACTAGCAGCACAGTGCCGGGCAATGCTGCGCCGGCCCGCCGCGGCGCGTGATCCCTTTCATCGCGGCCGGTAACAACGGCCCCCAACTTTCTTTTGCGCATGCCAACGGCTACCCGCCCGCGGCCTACCAGCCGCTGCTCACCCTGCTGGGTGCGCAACATTGCGTGCGGGCGCTGGCGCAACGCCCGCTGTGGCCCGGCGCCGACCCGCAGCAGCTAAACAACTGGAATTTGCTGGCGCAGGATCTGCTGCAGTTTTTAGACGAACGCGGCACGCCGCAGGTTGTGGGCATCGGCCACTCACTCGGTGCAATTGCAACTTTACTGGCAGCGCTGCAGCGTCCGGCTGCCTTCAGCGCGCTTGTGCTGCTGGATCCGGTTCTGCAGCCACCCTTGAACCTGCTGCAATGGGTTGGCGCAAAATTGTTTGGCCTGCCGCGCACCCGCGCGCTGCAAGCCAGTGCGCAGCGCCGCCGCACCAGCTTTGGCAGCGTGCCGGAAATGTTCGCAAACTATCGCACCAAAGCCGCCTTTGCGCGCCTGAGCGATGCTGCGCTGCAAGCTTATGTGGCCGCGATGGCTGTCCCGGGCGCAGCTGGCACGGTGCAGCTGGCCTACCCCCCAGCCTGGGAAGCAAAAATCTACATCACGCTGCCGGACAACCTGTGGCGCAAGCTGCCCCTGCTGCATGTGCCGCTGCTTGTGGTGGGCGGTGCCGAATCGGACACTTTTACCAGCGCATCGGCGCAGGCGCTGGCGCGCCGGATGCCGCACGCGACTATCCGCACTGTGCCGGATGCGGGGCACCTTGTGCCGCTTGAGCGGCCGGCGGCCGTGGCCGCGCTGATTTCTGAGTTTGTGGCGCAACCGCGACCGCTGGCAACTGCCCCATAATCGTGCCATTGGCAAGCGATTTTTCAGTCATCAATCGCTTATAATTCCGCCGCACCTCATAAATCACCACGGAGCCAAGCCATGCCAATTAAATCCAACAAGAGCAAAAGCAAGTCGGGCAGCGCAGCTGCACCGGCTGCGCGCAAGCAGGCTGCTGCCAAATCCAAAGCGGCTGCTGCCCGCAAACTGGCTGCTGCCAAATCCAAAGCAGCTGCCGCCCGCAAACTGGCTGCTGCCAAATCCAAAGCGGCTGCCGCCCGCAAGCCGGCTGCTGCCAAACCGAAAGCCGCTGCCGCCCGCGCAACGCGTTCCAGCAGCCCGCGGACGCCCCAATACAAATATCTATTGAACGAAGACCGCTTGCCAAAGGCTTGGTACAACATCAATCCAGACATGCCGGTGCCCATGAGCCCGCCGCTGCATCCCGGCACCAAACAGCCGGTCGATCCGGAATTTTTATCTGCATTATTTCCGATGAGCTTGATCATGCAAGAGATGAGCCCGGATCGCTGGATCGAGATCCCCGAGCCCGTACGCGAAATCTATCGCTTGTGGCGCCCCACGCCGATGTTCCGCGCCGTGCGGCTGGAGAAGGCGCTGGGTACGCCGGCGCACATTTACTACAAGTATGAGGGCGTGTCGCCGGCCGGCTCGCACAAACCGAACACAGCAGTGGCGCAGGCTTTTTATAACAAGGACGCCGGCACCAAGGCGCTCACCACCGAAACCGGAGCGGGCCAGTGGGGCTCGGCACTTTCGATGGCATGTAAATTCTTCGGGCTTGACCTCGAGGTTTATATGGTGCGCGTGTCGTACGACTCCAAGCCGTATCGGCGCTACATCATGGAAAGCTTTGGTGCACAGGTTTACCCCAGCCCCAGCACCAACACCGAATATGGCCGCAAGGTTCTCGAAGCTGACCCGCATTCCAACGGCTCGCTCGGGATGGCCATCTCCGAGGCGGTGATTGCAGCCGCCAGCTCAGGCGGTGCAAAAAAGTACAGCCTCGGCTCGGTGCTTGGGCATGTGCTCATGCATCAAACTGTAATTGGACTGGAAGCGCTCGAGCAAATGGAAATGGCCGGCGAATACCCGGACATGGTGATTGGCTGCACGGGCGGTGGTTCAAACTTTGCCGGCTTTTGCTATCCGTTCCTGCACCAGAACCTCACCAAGGGCCACACAACGCGCATCATTGCGGTGGAGCCGGCTGCCTGCCCCAGCCTCACCAAGGGCCGCTTTGCTTATGACTACGGCGACACGGCAGCCATGGCGCCGATTGTAAAAATGCACACACTTGGCCATACCTTCATGCCGCCGGGCATTCATGCCGGCGGCTTGCGCTACCACGGCATGGCGCCCAGCCTGTCCGCGCTGGTGGATGGCGGCTACATCGAGGCGCGCGCGGTTTTGCAGCGCCCCACCTTTGCCGCGGCGCTGCAGTTTGCCGCTTCCGAAGGCATCCTGCCTGCACCGGAAGCCGCGCACGCCGTTCGCGCGGCAATTGATGAAGCGCTGGTTTGCAAGCGCAACAATGTGAAGAAGGTGATTGCGTTTAACCTGTGCGGCCACGGCCACTTTGACATGGCTGCCTATGATGCTTACCACAACGGGCAGCTGCAGGATTACGAATATCCGGCCGCAGAAGTGGAAGAAGCGATGACCCATCTGCCCCAAGTTGACTTTGCTTAGCACCGGTCCGTGCGCTGCGCGCTGCAATTCATGCGGCGCACAGCGCACGCGGGGCCAACGTCGCAGCGCGCACCAGCCAGAAGCAGCGTGTTTCCGGGGGTGCGCAAATTTTTACGCACGGGGATCCACAACATGAGATATGTCACTTTCTCCCAGAAGAACAGCCCGCACCTCGGCGCAGTGGTGGATGGCGCTGTGTTTGATGTGGGACGCGCCTGCCGCGGTTATTGGCGCCAGTCTGCGCGGAGCTTGAAAGGCATTGCCATACCCACCACACTTGACGCACTGCTGCAGGGCGGCGAAAAGACCTGGGTACAGGCAGCGCGCGCGGTGGCGTGGGCCACAAAACGCCATACACCCGTCGGGCGGCTGGACCGCCTGCAGCTGCTGGCCCCGCTGCCCCATCCCGGCAAGATTCTGTGCGTCGGCCTCAACTACCGGCGGCATGCAGCCGAATCCGGAATGGCCGCACCACTCACGCCGGTGCTCTTCTCCAAATTTAGTAACAGCATTGCTGCGCCGGACGAGCGCGTGCCGCTGCCCGCCAACGCCGAGCAATACGACTATGAAGCCGAACTGGCTGTGGTGATTGGCAAACGCGCCCGCAATGTATCCAAGCGCGAGGCGCTCTCTTATGTCTTCGGTTATTGCAACAGCAACGACCTGAGCGCGCGCGATTTGCAGATGCGCACCAGCCAGTGGCTGCTGGGCAAAACCCCGGACAAGTTTTTGCCATTGGGCCCGTGCATTGTGTCTGCAGACGAAGTGCCCAATCCGCAAAAGCTGCGCATCCGCTGCTGGGTGAACGGCCAGCAGCGCCAGGACTCCAACACTGCGGACATGATCTTCAGCGTTGCGCACGTCATCAGCTACGCCAGCCAGTACTTTACGCTTGAGCCCGGCGATGTGATCAGCACCGGCACGCCCGAGGGCGTAATCTTTGGCATGCAGCAGAAGCAATGGCTGCGCCCCGGTGATAGCGTGGCGGTGGAAGTGGGCGACTTTGGCAGGCTCACAAACCTGATGGTGAATGTGCCGCGGGCCGCGGGCGCCAAGGCGCGATGACAGCCGGCGAAAGATTCCTTGTAACGGGCGCACTGGGCTGCATTGGCGCGTGGGTGGTGCGCACGCTGGTGCGTGAAGGCGTGCCCACGGTGGTCTTCGATGTGGCCAGCGACCCGCACCGCTTGCGGCTGGTGATGACGAGCGCAGAACTGGAGCGCGTGAAGTTTGTCACCGGTGACATCACCGACCTCTCCGCGGTTGAAGCCGTGATGAAAGACCACGGCATCACACATGTAATTCATCTAGCGGCTTTGCAGGTTCCCTTTTGCAAGGCTGATCCCAGCCTCGGCGCACGCGTAAATGTGGTGGGCACCGTAAACATGTTTGCAGCCGCAAAGCGCGCCGGGCTGCGCCAGCTGGCGTATGCCAGCAGCATTGCGGTGTACGGCCACAGCGAAGATTACCCCGGCGGGCCGCTGGCACACGATGCCGCACCGCGGCCGCATGTGCTCTACGGCGTTTACAAGCTGGCCAACGAAGGCACCGCCCGCGTCTACTGGGCCGATGATGGCATTGCCAGTATTGGCCTGCGCCCCTATACCGTGTACGGGCCGGGCCGTGACCAGGGCCTGACCTCAAGCCCGACGCGCGCCATGCTGGCAGCCGCTGCCGGCGAACCTTTCCACATTCCATTTGGCGGGCGCTGCGTGTATCAGTACACGCATGATACGGCCGCTGCGTTCATCACTGCAGCGCGCGCACCCGCCAGCGGCGCTGCGGTTTACAATTTGGGGGGCAATGCCGTGCACATGCGCGACATTGTGCAAGCGATTGAGGCTGCGGCACCAACTGCGCGCGGGCGCATCACCTTTGACGACAAGCCGCTGCCCTTTCCGGAGAATATGGATGATGCGGCGGCACGCGCTGCGCTTGGCGCGCTGCCCGTAACCCCGCTAAAAGCAGGCGTTTTGGAGACCGTGCAGATGTTTGCGGCTGCGCTGGCAAGTCGCCAGTTGGTTTATAACGCGCCGAATTAGAACTGCGCCGCACACCTGCGCAGCACTTGCAAAGCGCGCTGCAGTCGCTTGCAGCGCAGCCCCGGGCTAACAAGGAGAACGTATGCGTGTAAAACCAAACGACAGCGCGGCAGACATCATCGTCTGCCGTGACGTGCACAAGTGGTTTGGAAACTTCGAGGCGCTGCGCGGCATCTCACTATCCATCAAGACCGGTGAAGTCGTCGTAATCATCGGCCCATCCGGCTCCGGCAAATCCACATTTATCCGCACGCTCAACCACCTTGAGCAGCACGAGCAGGGCCAGATCATCATTGACGGCATTGAGCTGACGCACGACACACGCAACATTCAAGAAATTCGCGCCGAAGTGGGCATGGTGTTCCAGTCATTCAACCTCTTTCCGCATCTGACCGTGCTGGAAAATATTATGCTGGCGCCGCTAAATGTGCGCCGCTGGCCGCACGAAAAGGCGCTAGCGGTGGCAGTGCAGTGGCTGGCACGCGTAGGCATCCCGGAACAAGGTGCCAAGTATCCCGGCCAGCTTTCCGGCGGCCAGCAGCAGCGCGTGGCAATTGCGCGCGCGCTGGCAATGCAGCCCAAGATCATGCTGTTCGACGAGCCCACTTCCGCGCTTGATCCGGAGATGATCAAGGAAGTGCTGGATGTCATGCGCGACCTGGCCACCAGCGGTTACACCATCGTTGCGGTGACGCATGAGATGGGTTTCGCCCGCGAGGTGGCGGACCGCGTGATTTTCTTTGACCAGGGGTTGATTGTGGAACAGAATGCGCCGGCCGAATTCTTTGGCAATGCGCAGCACGAGCGCACGCGCCTGTTCCTCTCTCAAATTTTGCAGCACTAACGCTGCGCAACCGGCGGCGGAGATGCCAACCGCCAATCTGGCGCGCGCGCTGCGCTGCGCGTTACGCTAGTCCGCGATGGCGTGCGCCTTCAGTTCCGACAGTGTCATATATTGCAGCGCACCTTCATGCGTCGCCTCCAAGTCCACCGGCGCAGCCTTACCGGCATCCAGCGCCTCCTTCCAGCGCGCAGCACATACACACCAGCGGTCCCCGGGCTGCAAGCCGGCGAAGCCAAACTGCGGTGCCGGCGTGCTAAGGTCGTTGCCGGTGGCTTTGCTAAAGCTCAAAAACTCAGCGGTAACCATAGTGCACACCACGTGCACTCCGTGGTCATCCGGGCCGGTATCGCAGCAGCCATCGCGGAAAAAACCGGTGAGCGGCGCCCTGCTGCACTCTTTGAGTTTGCCGCCCAGCACATTGCGGGCTGCGGGTTTGCGGCCCGTGCCGTTGGAATGACCGTTGCCGGAAATTGTGCTCACATATCTGCGCCCCTTAGAAAATCAGGCAGCTGCCACTGCTGCGCGCTTCTCAATATAGTAATGGCCCATGGTTGCATTTGCTGCAAGCTTGGCCGCCAGCGCCAATTTTACTGCAGGCCACTTGGCAGCCGGAATTGAAAGGTACATTTCCGAGTCGGGCAGGTCACTATTAACGCGATTGCCCTTGCAGCCAAATGAAGCCGATGCTGTGCCGCTCGCTACGGTGAGCGGCAGTACCGCGCAAGCCGGCCGCCCCAGCGCATTGGTAAGCGGGTTGCCCGCGCCAGCTTGCAGCGCAGCTTCATACAGCAGCATTGCCTGCGCCGGCTGCGCCGCAATCAAAATCACATCCGCAGCAAAGCCGGGGTTGTCTGCCGGCCCATAAGCCACGGCGCGTGGCGTGCTGGCCAGCACCGGAATGCCAGCAACTTCTTCCGGCGCCAGATAGCCGCACTCTGTCATCAAACCGATGGCCTGACCCAATTCACCGGCACGCTCGGGCGAGAGTTCAAGCCGGTGGGTATGACAGCCCACCGCACAATTAAAATGGTCGCTGGCAAGCGTATAAAACGACCGGCCGGCCGCGGCCTGCGGCCAGAAGCCACAGCCTGCGGCAAGCGCCGGGCCATCCCAGCGCGGCAGCCCGGCCGGCACGCTCTGCAAAAATCCGATAGCAATGGGCGGCTGGCGCAGCCCGAGCAGCATTTGAACCTCAGGCTCAGGATTTAGACGGGACATTTATTTACTCCGAGTCGAAAAGTTTTGATTGAGATTGAAATTGCGCTGCCGGTGCACGATGACCGGCAGCGCGCATGATTGTCAGCGCCCTACTTCCCAAGCCAGATGCTCCAGCTCAGGCGCAATGAGTTTTTCCCACGCCAGCTTGACCGCCGCATGCGAACCCGGTGTGCAAAACACAACACTGCCGCGATACACACCGGCGGTTGCGCGCGACAGCATCGCCGCCGCACCCACCTGCTCAAAGCTGAGCATGCGAAACAGTTCGCCAAAGCCCGGCATGACTTTTTCGAGGCGCCCGCTGATCACGTCAAAAGTAGTATCGCGCGGCGCGATGCCCGTGCCGCCGTTGAAGAGTATCAAGCGCGCCCCACCCGCCGCCATTTCATCAAGCGCTGCCGCCACCTGGTCCGGCTCATCTTTGATGATGCGATAGCCGGTGCTGGTGTGGCCAGCGGCAGCAATCTGCGCCCGCAGGTATTGCGCGTTGGTGTCTGTTAGTTCCGTACGCGTGTCGCTGACCGTAACAATGGCAATTGCCACCGCGCCACGCGCCGCGGCAATCGCCTTGTGCTGCTGTGTACTTTCGGATGTCACGGTTGTCCTCTGTTTATGAACATCATTGCGGCGCGCCGGCCGGTTGGCTTTGCTTGCACGCGCCAACAATACCACGCACTGCCCGGCACTTTGCCGCGTGCCAGGCGCGCAGCCCTGTCCGCGCGCTTTTTGTGCAGCTGCCGCTCGCATTGGGCCGGGGCATCACCGCGCGGCGCCAGCTTGCCACACGCTGTGGTACAGCCAAGCTGCGCCAAACAGCAGCGCACAAGTGAGCACTATGGCACTGCCGGCCGCCACAGAAAAATAGTACGAGGCATACAGGCCGGCAGTTGCGGAGCATGCGGCCAGCAATGCGGCAATCGCCATCATGCGCGGCAGCCGGTTGGTTAGCATTGCCGCGGCTGCCGCCGGCGTCACAAGCAACGCAGAAGTGAGCACCACACCAGCCACCTTCAGGCCCGTCACCACCATCAACGCCAGCAGTGCCAGCAAGCCATAGCGCACAAGATCAGGACTAAGCCCCATTACTTGCGCATGCAAAGGATCAAATGATGTGAGTTCCAGCTCCTTGTGAAACAGCGCCAAAACCAGCAAGACAAGCGCGCACATGGCCGCAATCAGCAGCAAGTCTGCGCGCGTGACGCCCAGGATGTTGCCAAACAAAATATGCGTGAAGTCGCGGTAAGAACGCATGCTACTGAGCATCAAAATACCAAGGGCAAACATGGCGGTGAACAGCACACCGATGGCGGTGTCTTCGCGCACAGTTGCGCGCCGTGAGATCCACCCGATGCCCAGCGCCGTAAGCAGCCCGGCCGCCAGCGCGCCCACAAAAAGATTCCAGCCGTAGAGGTAGGCCACCACCACGCCCGGCAGCGCGGTATGCGCCAGCGCATCTCCAATGAAAGCCATGCGCCGCAGCACCACATACACACCCAGCACCGCACAGGTGACGCCCACCAGCAGCGCGGCCAGCAGCCCCGTTTGCATGAAGGTAAATTGGAGCGGGGCAAGCAGCCAGTTCATACTGCGGACCCGTCCGCGGTGCGCAGCCGCTGCATTGCTTCTCCGCCGGCAGCGGGCACCACGCGCCCCTCGCTAAGAAACACGGCGCTGTCAAACTCGGCCGCCAGCCCGCTCACATCATGCGTCGCAACCAGCAGAGTGCGCCCGCGCCCGCGCAGTTCGTCCATCACGGCAGCCATCACAGCACGCGTCTCCGCGTCAACTGCAATCAGCGGCTCATCCAGCAGCAGCACCTCGGCCTCCTGCGCCAGGGCACGCGCGAGCAGCGCACGCTGCTGCTGGCCGCCGCTTAGCTGCGAAATCTGGCGCCCGGCCATCTGCGCCAGCCCCAGCCGCGCAATCAACGCGTCGCAGATTGCGTGGTCTTGCTGTGCAGGCCGGCGCAGCCAGCCCAGATGCACATAGCGCCCGGTAAGCACCAGCTTGCGCAGGTCGATGGGGAAACGCCAGTCAATCTCGCCGTGCTGCGGGAGGTAGGCCACGCGGTGATGGCAGGCGCCGATTGGCCGCCCGCAAACACGTACGCGCCCGCTAAAAGGCAGCAAGCCGGCAATCGCCTTCAGCAATGTGGACTTGCCGGCGCCGTTGTGGCCCACCAGCGCCACACGCGCACCCACCGGCACGCTCAGGTGCACTTGCTGCAATGCCAGCGTAGCAGCACCCGGATAGCTCACGCTATCCAAATCCAGCTCCAGCGCGGGCGCACCCGCAACCGGGTCTACGTGCCGGCGATTGCCATAGGGAAACATGCCGGTGAGTTACTTGCCCAGCGCCCCCGCAATGACAGAAATGTTATTGCGCATCATTTTCAAATAAGTCTCGCCGGCAGAACCGGGTTCGCCAAGTGCGTCAGTATACAGTTCCGGCGCAAGGCTTACGCCCGCTTCGAGGGCAATCTGGTCCATCAACTGCGAGTTGTGGGTGTTCTCCGTGAAGACTGCCGGTACGCCCGCTGCTTTGATTGCCTGTACCAGTTCCGCCACCTCGGCTGCTGACGGGTCTGCTGCCTCAGTGCTGAGGGAGGCCAGCCCGCTGCCCGCAACTTCAAACCCGTAGCGCGCGGCAAAATATCCGAGCGCGTCGTGCGAAGTGAACAGTATGCGCTGTGCAGCGGACAGCGCATTTGCCTGCGCAAATATGTCCGCATCCAATTTCTCCAGTTCTGCAGTGTAGGCCGCTGCGTTGGCCTCATAGGTAGTTGCGTTGGCCGCATCAGCCTTTATCAACGCGTCGCGCACATTCTTTGCTGCCAGAATCCAATTGGAAACACTTTGCCAGATATGCGGATCAGCCTCGCCGTCATGATCTTCGTCTTCAGCGGAATGATCATCTGCTTCGTCCGCGGCATGTGCTTCACCTTCTTCATCCGCCGCCAGCGGTTCGATGCCCGCGCTGACGGCCACCCGCTGCGCCTTGGAGTCCGATGCCGTAAACGCGGCGTCCAGCCAGCCCTCAAACTCCAGGCCGTTTTCAAACAGCAGCCCCGCCTTGGCAATCTGCTCCATATCCTGCGGCGTGGGTTCAAATGTGTGCGCATCGCCGCCAGCGCCCACCAGCACCAGCAGCGCGATCTTGTCACCGCCCACATTCTTCACAAGGTCGCCAAGAATGCTATGCGTAGCCACAACCTGCAGCACGCCGCCCGCCTTTGGCACCGCGGGGGCCGCACAACCTGCGGCCAGCACCCCGGCTGTGGCAATTAGTGCAAAAAGTTTTCTTATCATTGAGCCCGCTCCTATGGAAAATAAAATAGCGGCGCAGGAAACAATCATCGCGGCTGCCCAACATGCAGCGCAAGCCGGCGCGTTATGCCCATACTCCGAACGATGGATGTTACAGCTCCGTGGAGCGGACGGTTGTGTAATTTGGCACGCCGGCCGGTGTGCGGTTTTACACCGGCGCCCAAGGCGCAAAAGACTAGTGCCGCAGGAGATGGGAGGAATTTGCCGGCAGAGCCGTCAGGCAAAAGCGCTCCGCCTCGCCTTTGCCCACCTGCACCAGCTCGCCGCGCGTGCGCAGGTCACCCAAAGTGCGCGTGATGGTAGTGCGCGTAGCGCCGACGGCCGCAGCCAGCTGGGCGTGCGTGATGCGCACGTTTACCAGGTGGCCGCTGGCATGCACCTCGCCAAACTGCTCCGCCAGCAGCGCCAGCAGCCCCATAATGCGCTGGTCCAGATGCGGGCGCGCCTGCATCGCCGCCCATGCTTCCATTTGCTGCATGCGCAAGCGCAGGCGCAATGGAAAATCCGGCAGCGCGCAGGCACCTTCCCAGCTGTTGAAGCTGATTTCAACATCGGTATGCGCGCGCAGCTGTAAACTGCAGGCATCATGCGGATGGCCCACCAGCGTCTGGCCGGGTCCGCATAAGCCCAGCAGCACTTCAGCGCCATCCGCGTGCACCATGCTAATTGCCACAACGCCGGCGCCTACCTCAAGCACTGTATTGCTTTCCGGCGCAATTTGTTCGCCACGCTGATAACTGTGCTTGCGCAGTCGCGCAGCTGCATCCGGCACGTCGGCCAGCGCCGCTCCTGGCTGGGCTTCCAGCCTTTGCAAAATGAGCTCCGGCGGGCTGGCGCCGGGCAGCACGGCTGTGGCGCCCGCCTGATACGCTGCGATAACCAGCGCCGGATCATCGTTGCGGTTCCACGCCAGCCATTGCCAGCGCCGCGCAGCCAGAGCCGGCCCCAGCATGGATAGTGGCGGGGATTGCGCACCCAACCCTGCCACAAGTTGAACATGCATGGCCGGGTTCAAGTCCGGCAGTTGCGTCGTACAAATAAAGCCAGCGCCGCTCGCGGACACAGCAGCAGCGAGGTCCATAGCCGCCCGATCAAGTGCGCCCAGATAAATAATATGCCGCATGATTAAAGCAGGGTAGCGGTCGTTGTGCCCCGTGTCAAGCCGGCTTCTCCGTTACTTGAAGTCCGGCGCTACGCTAATGCCCGGCACGCAGCCGTAAAAGGACACGACAAGGCAATTTGATTTTGTCC
>CANNEJ010000005.1 GCA_947503585.1 Anaerolineales bacterium
CCTGGGTGTGCACTGGCAAACGGACGGTGCTGACTTGCTGGTGGCGGCCAATCAAGCGCTGCGCATAACACAGGATTTTGGCGGCGCCATCCCCAAGGTTGATGACGCGCCGTGGCCCGGCTTTCCCGCGGACTTGATGAGCGTGGCAATTCTGGTGGCCACGCAGTGCACCGGCACGGTTTTGTTTCATGAAAAGATGTTTGAGAGCCGGCTGTATTTTGTGGACAAGCTGGTGAGCATGGGCGCCCGCATAATTGTGTGCGATCCGCATCGGTGCGTGGTGCAGGGGCCCGCCCGGCTGCGGGGCGAACGCCTCGAGAGCCCGGACATTCGCGCCGGCATGGCGCTGCTGCTTGCGGCCTTGTGCGCGCAAGGCGAGTCGCTCATCCGCAATATCGGACAGATTGAGCGCGGCTATGAAGGCGTGGATGAAAAGCTGCGCGCGCTTGGCGCAGACATCGTACGCGCGCCGGCGTAGGATTTACTTTCCGTAGAAGTAGGTGCCCAAGCCTCCGGCGCGTGTAAACATGCCGCCGAGGTAAAGGTACTGCCCCTGGGCTGCGAGTTTGTAAACGCGGTCGTTGACGCCGACCGCCAAAGGATGCCACTCCTTTCCATCCCAGCGCGCAACATAGCGCGAGCTTGCCTTGCCGGCAGCTAAAAAGTTTCCACCGGCATAAATCTGCCCGTCGATGTTTTCAATCGTGTAGACCGACGGGATGATCGTGCCGCTGACGCCGGTGCCCAAAGCGGACCATGTAGTCCCGTCCCACTTGGCAATGCGTTCTGCTTTCACAACGGTGCCATCGGGGTTTGTGGCCCAGTCAAACCAGCCGCCAACATAGAAATCGTCCCCGATAACTTTAACCGTGTGCACCCAGTTATTCAGGTTGACGCCGGTGTCCGGCCAGCCACTGCCGTCATAGAACGAAAAATAAGCCGACCGGCTGGTCTTGCCGCCCGAGCTGAACATGCCGCCCACAAAGATTCCTGCTTGTGATTTTTCGAGTGCATATACGCGGTTGTTCCACTCCGGGCCAAAGCGCTGCCATTGCCCGCCTGACCAGCTTACTGTGCGGTAGGTGACAACGTCGCCCGCCATGCTGAAGTCCCCCGCCACATAAACCTTGTCGCCATCGAGCATCACGGCATAGGCGCGGTTATTCACGCCGCCGTTGAGGGGCTCCCATTTGCTGCCGGTCCAGCGCGCTACGCGATTTGCTTCAATTTCAGTGGTTTCAGCTCCAGCTGCAGGCTGCGGGCCATCGGCTTCCAGAAAGTTATAGGCTTTGGTGAACCAGCCAACGGCATATAGGCTGTCGTCGGCGGTGTTAAATGCAATGTCATACACCACGCCATTAAAGCCGCCGCCCAGCGGGTTCCATGCTTGCCCGTCCCAAGCTGCAATGTTGTTGGCGGCCACCTTGCTGAAATCAGAGTTGAACGCAGTTTTAAAATCACCGCCGGCATAAATGCGGTCATTGCCAAAATCGATGGCGTACACGGTACCATCTGTGCCGCCGCCAAGCGCAGCCCATTGCTCGCTTTTGGTGTCCCAGCGCGCGATGTGGCGCGTGTCCAGGAGCTGCTCGGTTTTATTGCGCGCAGCCAGAAACCAGCCGCCAACAAAGACATCGTCGGGCGGGGCCGTGGTACCGGCAGCTGCTTGCGGGGCGGGGGCAATGGCCCACACCCAGTCATCCACGCCGCCGCCAAGCGGAGCCCATGCTTTGCCATCCCAGCTTGCCACCCGATCGACCAAACCACCGCCAGCCCGGCGCATCTCGCCGCCCGCATACAGTTTTCCGGTGCCGGATGCGAGGGCGTAGACATTGCCATCCACCCCGCCGCCGACTTCTGACCATTGCTTGCCATCCCATTTGGCAATGTGGCTGGCGGGCTTGCCGCCGGCGTTGGTAAAGTACCCGCCGGCATACAACGCGCCTTCATGTGCGACCAGCGCCATAATCCAATAGTCTGTTCCGCTGCCAACTCTGCTCCAGCGCGAGCCATTCCACTTTGCGATGTAGTTTGCGTCCATCGTGTCGACTTTTGTGAAGAGGCCGCCGGCATATAGTTCGCCGTCCAGCATCACGAGGCTGTGCACCCAGTTGTTCGGCCCTACGCTGAGGTGTGACCAGCGCGTGCCGTCCCACTTGGCCACATGGCTGGCCGGCAGCCCGCCCGCCCGAAAGAAGTACCCGCCCGCATAAACATCTTTGCCGTCGATCGCGATGGCGTACACCGATCCGTTGAGGCCCTGGCCCAGCGGATGCCACTTCTCTCCGTCCCAGCGTGCCATGTGGTTGGCCGGCAGGCCGCCGGCCTTGGTAAATGCGCCGCCCGCGTAAAGGTCGGTGTCGGTGGTGGCAATTGCATACACCAGGCCATTTACACCGCCGCCCAGCTCGGACCACAGCTTACCGTCCCAGCGGGCAATGTATTTTTCTTTAAGGTGCGTGTCGTCCGGGTTGGAGAGATTCTTGAACCACCCGCCTATGAACAAATCAGTGCCGCGCGTGGTGGCTGCGAAGACTTTGTCGTCCGTGCCCAGGCCGAGGGGATGCCAGCGCTCTTCTGCGCCGTTCCAGCTGGCCACATGATTCACAATCATGCCGCCGCCGCCGCGCGCCTGCGCCAACGGCCGGCTGGCCAGCGGGGTCTCTGCGCTGGCAACCATGCCACCCAGCAGCAGCGCAAAAAAAGCGCGCCGCGCCAGCGCCAGCCACTGGCGATTTATTTTGAGTTGCATTGTTTGAAGCCGGTGGGCGGCCGGTTTCCGCTAACAGGCACACCCTTGGTTGGTATCGGCGCGCGCGGTTGCGCCATTAGGAAAAATACAATAAAAAGCGGCCACCCGCTGGCGGCCGCTTTCAAAACTAGCGCGGTTCGCGGCGCGAAGGCCAGCCTTTAATCCTCAATCGACCACGCCAGACCGGTGGTGCCGGGGCCAGTGTGGCAGCCCACGGTGGGGCTCACGTCCGCCACCAGCGCCTCAAGCGGCTGGCACTTCTCGCGCAGCAGCGCAAGCATTTCCTGCGCATTTTCGGGGGCGTTGGCGTGTACGGCCGCAACGCGAAAGCGCTTGGCTGACTGAAGCTTGGCCGCAACCGTCTCCACCAGGTGCAGTTGTGCCTTCTTGGTGGTGCGCACCTGCCCGGAAGGATGCAGCTTGCCATTTACCAGCTCAAGAATGGGTTTGACATTGAGGGCCGTGCCGAGCAAGCGCTTGGTGCCGCTGATGCGGCCGCTTCGGTGCAAATAGTCCAGCGTGATTGGCGTGATGATGACGCCCGCGTGCGGGATGCGGCTGCGCACAATCTGCGCGCAATCTGCGAGGGAGGCTCCATCTGCGGCGGCGCGTGCGGCAGCCAGTACCAGATAGCCCAGTGCCATGGAAATCATGCGCGAATCAATCAGTTCAATTTTCTGCGGACCAAAGCCGTCCATGGCTTGGGTGGCGGAGTTATAGGCGCCGGACAGGTCACTGGAAAGCACAATTGTCAAAATGCTATCGGCTTCTTTGGCAGCGGCCGCAAAGGTGTCTTTGAAATCCTGCACGGTGGCCTGCGATGTGGTGGGGTGGGCGGTGGTGGTCAGCTGGCGTTGGTAGAACTCGGCAGGCTTAATGTCGACGCCGTCACGGTAGGTCTTCTGTTCCCAGACCAGCACCTGCGGCACAACATGAATGTTGTATTGCCGGTTTAGCGCTTCTGGAATGTAGGCAGTGCTGTCGGTAACAATTGCAATTTTATGTGCCATGATCGGAGCCTCCTAGCTGAGAATAGATTAGACGCACGGGAAGTGTAACATGCCGCATTAATGCGGGCTATGAATGGTGACGGCAAGAAGTGTACGCCAGCTAATGCCGGCGGGTGGGGTGTTGTGACCAATCTGCGCGTGGATGAGCATCAATTATTTTCCAAAACGCGCCATTTGTTGCGGGTTCGGGCGGCGCGCTTTGGCCGGGAAGCCGGCTGCGCATTTGGGATCCTGCAATCACGGCTTGACGAGC
The DNA here is from genome assembly GCA_947503585.1 of Anaerolineales bacterium. GTDB lineage: Bacteria > Chloroflexota > Anaerolineae > Anaerolineales > UBA11657 > BD1. Next base: position 4,016 of record CANNEJ010000005.1, read on the forward strand.
TTGCGTTGCACCGCTAAACTTTTTGGATGCGGTGCTGCAATGCGCTGCACAACCAAACATGTTCGAAACACTCTCCAGCAAGCTGCAGGCGGTATTCAAAGAATTCAGCCGGCGTGGAAAACTCTCTGATGCAGATGTAGACACGGGCTTGCGCGAAATCCGGCTTGCGCTGCTGGAAGCGGATGTGCACTTTACGGTTGTGAAGAGCTTGCTGGACCGGGTGCGCGCGCGGGCGGTGGGCAGTGAGGTGGCACAGGCGCTCAACCCCGGGCAGCAAGTTATCAAGATTGTGCACGCGGAGCTGCTTGCCACGCTGGGCACGCCGGAGCGCTTGAATTTGCAGGGGCCGGCTCCGCGCAGCATTTTGCTTGTGGGATTGCAGGGCGCGGGCAAGACCACGCTGGCCGGCAAGCTGGCACGCTGGCTGCGGGCTGACGGGCAACGGCCGCTGCTGGTGGCCGCCGATCCTTATCGCCCCGCCGCAGTTGAACAGCTGCGCACTATCGGCAGCCAGCTGGACATACCCGTATTTACCGGAACGCAGGCGCCGCCACAACTATGCGCGGCAGCGCAGCGCGAGGCAGCTGCCACGGGCTGCACGGTTGTGATCATGGATACCGCCGGCCGCTTGCAAATTGATGCGGACATGATGGCTGAGGTAACCGCCATCAAGGCGCTTACGCAGCCGGGCGAGGTGCTGCTGGTGGCGGATGCCATGCTGGGGCAGGCGGCCGTGCGCATTGCCGAGGGCTTTCATGCGGCGGTGGGCCTCACCGGGCTGGTGCTAACCAAGATGGACGGCGACGCGCGCGGCGGCGCTGCTATTTCCATTCGCAGTGTCGCTGCGGTCCCCATCAAATTTCTTGGCGTCAGTGAAAAAATGGACGGGCTTGAGGTGTTTGATCCGGCGCGGCTGGCCGGGCGCATTCTGGGCATGGGCGACATCATCGGTTTGATTGAAAAAGCCGAGGCCAGCTTTGATGTTGCCCAAGCGCAGCAAATGCAGCAGAAGCTGCTGAAGTCTGAGCTGGACCTGAATGATTTTCTTGACCAGCTGCGCCAGATGCGCAAGCTGGGCTCGATGGGGCAGGTGATGGAGATGCTGCCCGGGTTGGGGCGCGCTGCGGCCGCCATGGATCCGGCGCAGATGGACCGGCAGCTGACGCGTTCCGAGGCGATTGTGTGCTCCATGACGCTGGCGGAAAGGCGCGACCCGCGCATGATGAACAGCAGCCGCAAACGGCGCGTGGCCGCGGGATCCGGCACGCAAGTGCAGGATGTGAACCAGCTGCTAAAGCAGTTTCGGCAAATGCAGGATATGATGAAGCAGTTCGGCAAGAACAAGCGCGGAATGCTGGGGTTGCTCCGGCAATTGGGCGGATAGTTGGTTTCCGCAAAACGGCCGGCTTGGGTTACAATCCGTGCCGGAAGGAGAACTAAGATTTATGGTAAGAATTAGGCTGCGCCGGGCCGGCGTAAGAAACAAGCCCTCATATCGCATGGTGGCCGCGGATCAGGATAGCGCGCGCGACGGGCGCTTTCTGGAAATTTTGGGGCACTACAACCCGCGTGACGAGCCCGCCACCATTGTGGTGGATGAGGCGCGCATGCTGCACTGGCTGGGCAAGGGTGCTCAACCCAGCGACACGATGGCCCGCCTGCTGGGTGTGGTGGGAACAATGAAGCGCTTCGACCGCCTGAAGGCAGGCGAGCCGCTGGAAGGTTTGCTGGCAGAGGCTGCACTGGCTGCAGCCCAACCTGCGGTGCCCGCACCGCGCGCAGCCCGGCCAAACAAAAAGACCAAGGCTGCAGCCGCGGCAGCGCTGGCCGCTGCGGCCGCACCCGCCGCGTAAACGCGCCATATGAAAGAGCTGCTCGAGTACCTTGCCCGCGGAATGGTGGGCGCCCCCGAGCGCGTGGTGGTGCGCGAACGCGACATTCGCGGCGTGCAAACCCTGCACTTGCAAGTGGCGCCCGAAGATGCCGGCCGCGTGATTGGCCGGCGCGGTGCCACGGCCGCCGCCTTGCGCACAGTTTTGTCTGCGCTGGCACAACGCACCGGAGAAAGGGTTGAGCTTGAGATTATGTAACGGCGCCGTGCGCTTTGCCCGGTGACCGTTTCGAAAATCCGGAGTGCCGCAAACCCAACCAACCCGATACATCCTCCTCGGCAATATCGTCGGCCCGCAGGGCGTGCATGGTGCGGTGCGACTTCACAGCAGTGCGCGCGGCCTTCCTCCTCTAGACAGTTTGCGAAAGGTATTTATTGGCGAGCAACGCCGCTGCCATGCGCTGCGCGCTGCGCGCCGGCACGGGAAGGCGCTGGTGCTGGAGCTGGAAGGCTGCCCTGATCAGGCAGCAGCTGCCGGCCTGACGGGTGCGGGCGTGTGGGTGCAGGCGGACGATTTGGGCGCACTTGAGGAAAACGAGTATTACATTGCAGATCTGGTGGGCCTGCGCGTGGTAACAACCACGGGCGAGGAGCTGGGCGAACTGGTGGAGGTGCTGGTGACCGGAGCAAACGACGTGTACCGGGTGGTGGGCGCAGCGGGCGAGGTGCTGCTGCCGGCGATTGCCCAAGTGGTGCGCAAAGTAGACCTGCCTGCGCGCAGCATGCTGGTGTGGCTGATGCCCGGCTTGCGCCAGCCATAGATGCGCAGAGTGCGGCGCCGCGCACCTGCCGGCCAGCGTTGTGCGCAGCTGCGCCTGGGCCGTAAATGAACGCCGAGCAGCGCTATTGGGTCGCGCTCAACATGCCCGCGGGCATCGGACCGGTGCGCATGCGCCGGCTGCTGGAGCGCTTTGGCAGCGCCCAACAGGCATGGCAGGCGCCGTCCGGCGCGCTGGCAGCCTGCGGGCTGGAGCAGCGCACGCTAAATGAACTGCTGGCGCAACGCGAAGCGCTGGACCTGGAAGCCACGTGTGCCGCGATAGACCGGTCCGGCGTGCAGGTGCTTACTTGGAACGACGAAAAATATCCGGCGCACTTAAAGGCCGTGGATGACAGCCCGCCGCTTTTATATTTGCGCGGCGAACTGAAGCCGGCGGACCACTGGGCTGTGGCGGTGGTGGGTACGCGCAAGGCCACCAGCTATGGGCGCGAAGTAACGCGCGAATTGTGCGATGCGCTGGTGCGCGCGGGCGTGACAATTGTGAGCGGCCTGGCGCGCGGCATTGATGAAGTGGCGCATAGCACAGCGCTGGCTGCCGGCGGGCGGACACTGGCGGTGCTGGGTTCGGGGCTGGACAAGGTGTATCCGCTGGAGAACCGGCTGCTGGCGCAGCGCATTGCAGCGCAAGGCGCGCTCATCAGCGACTATCCGCCGGGCACTGCGCCGGACGCGCGCAACTTTCCGCCGCGCAACCGCATCATCAGCGGGTTGGCGCTGGCGGTGATTGTGGTGGAGGCCGGTGAGCGCAGCGGCGCGCTGATTACGGCGCAGTTTGCGGCCGACCAGGGACGCGAGGTAATGGCCGTGCCCGGCAGCATCCTGAGCCACAGCAGCCGTGGCACCAACCGGCTCATTCGCGATGGCGCGCGGCCGGTGTTGTCGGCGGAGGATGTGCTGGAGGAGCTGAGCCTGCGGCAGGTGACGGAGAAGCAGTCGGCGCAGTTGGAACTGCCTGTAGATGGGGTGGAGCTCACGATGCTGACACACCTGAGCCGCGAGCCGCTGCATGTGGATGAGCTGAGCTTGCTGGCCACACTGCCAATTGCACAGGTGACGAGTGCACTCGCCATGCTGGAGCTGAAGGGGTATGTGCGGCAGGTGGGTGGCATGCAATTTGTGCTGGCGCGTGAACTGCCCGCGCTTTATGAAGCCGGCAGATGAGCTGCCGCCCGCCGGGCTGGCTGCAGTGGTGCGGGATCCGATTTTTTTGTTGAGGGGTATGAAGTAATACATGGAAGCATATTGTGTGAAATGCAAGGCCAAGTGTGAAATCGCCGATACTGAGGCGGTCTTCACCAAGCAGGCGGTGGCCGGCACCAAGGGGCGCTGCGGCGTGTGCGGCACGGGTGTCTACCGCATGGGGCGCACCCCGGCGCATGAAGGGATGGTTCCGCCGGTGGCGGTGCCGCGCGCCAGTGCCAAGCGCGCCAAAGCCGCGCGCAGCGGCAAACTGGTAATTGTTGAGTCGCCGGCCAAGGCGCGCACCATCAGCAAGTTCCTCGGCAAGGGCTATTCCGTCAAAGCCTCGCTTGGGCATGTGCGTGACCTGCTGCGCTCGCAACTATCGGTGGATGTCACAAACAACTTTACGCCCAAGTACCGCATTATGAGCGACCGCCTCGCGCTGGTGAAAGAGCTGCGCAAAGATGCAGCGGCAGCGGAGGAGATTTACCTCGCCACCGATCTGGACCGCGAAGGCGAGGCAATTGCGTGGCATCTGGGCGAAGCGCTGAAGGTGGAGCCGGAGCGTGTGCGCCGGGTTGTGTTTCATGAAATTACAAAGACCGCCATCAAAAAGGCGTTTGAACACCCGCGCGAAATAAATTCAAATTTGATTGACGCGCAGCAGGCGCGGCGCATACTGGACCGGCTGGTGGGCTACTCGCTTAGCCCGCTGCTGTGGGCCAAGATCCGCGGCCGGCTTTCTGCCGGGCGCGTGCAATCTGTGGCGGTGCGGCTAGTGGTGGACCGCGAGCGCGAGATTGACCAGTTTGAACCGGAGGAATACTGGACGCTGCACGCCGAGCTTTCCAAAGCTGCCGACGCATCTCCGAAGATTTTTAGCGCCGCGTTGCACAATATTGGCGGCAAGCGCGTGGGGCGCGACAAAGATGTGCCGCTGAGTACGCAGGCTGCATTGGCGCCGGTGCTGAAGGACCTTGAGCAGGCAGCGTGGAGCGTGGCAAACGTGAAGCGCGGCGAGCGCAAACGCAATCCGGCACCGCCGTTTACAACCAGCACTATGCAGCAGGATGCCTCGCGCCGCCTGGGCTACACCGCCCGGCGCACCATGGCTGTGGCCCAATCTTTGTATGAAGGCGTGGACCTGGCCGGCAACGGCAGCGTGGGCCTTATAACTTACATGCGCACCGATAGCTTGAATGTGGCGGCCGAAGCGCAGGCCGAGGTGCGCCAGCTGGTGACCGAACGCTACGGAGCGGACAGTCTGCCGGCCACTGCGCCGCAGTACAAAACCAAATCCAAGGGCGCGCAGGAAGCGCATGAGGCCGTCCGGCCCACATCCGTGATGCGCACGCCGGAGCAGGTGCAGGCAGACCTGACGCGCGATCAGTTCCGGCTCTATCAGCTGATCTGGCGCCGCATGGTTGCCAGCCAGATGCTGCCGGCGATTTATGAAACCGTGGCAGCAGAGATCGACGCGGCGGCGCAATCAGAGACCTATGGTTTCCGCGCCAGCGGTTCGCTGCTGCGCAGCCCGGGCTTCTTGCAGGTTTATGAGGAGTCCGCCGATGAAGACGCGCAGGTGGATGAACCCGAGACCGATGTGCCGGTGCTTGATGCCGGCGATGCGCTGCAGCTGCAAAAATTACTTCCCGAGCAGCACTTTACGCAGCCGCCGCCGCGCTTCACCGAAGCATCCCTCATCAAAATTCTGGAAGAGAACGGCATTGGCCGGCCCTCCACCTATGCACCTACAATTTCCACTATTCAGGCGCGCGGCTACGTGCTGTCTGAAAGTCGGCGCTTGATGCCCACAGCCATTGGCATTCAAGTAACGGACATGTTGATGGAACACTTCTCCGACGTGCTCGATGTGAGCTTCACGCGCAAGATGGAAGAAGAGCTGGATGCGATTGCAGAGGGCGAGCGCAACTGGGTGCCCGTGATCGGCGGATTTTACGGGCCTTTTGCCAAGCAGGTGGAACTCGCGCAGGCGGAGATTGAGGTTATACCGCAAGTGCCGGAGTATGTGGACAAGGACTGCCCCAAATGCAGCCAGCGCCTGCTGGTGCGCTATGGGCGCTATGGAAAGTTTGTGGCCTGCAGCGGCTTCCCGGACTGCCGCCATGTGGAGCCGCTGTTGGAAAAGATCAACGTGGCCTGCCCCACATGCACCGCCGACCTTGTGGAGCGGCGCACGCGCAAAGGGCGCACCTTCTTTGGCTGTGTCCGCTACCCAGAATGCGAGTGGACTTCGTGGAAGCGGCCGTTGGCCATGCCCTGCCCGGACTGCAATGGCATGCTGGTGCAGAGCAGCAAGAACAAGACCAGCTGCCTGGAATGCAAGGCAGTTGCGGTGCTGCTGGTGCCAGAGACTGCGGCATAGCGGGCGCTTGGCATTGAAGTTGCATCAACTCGCTAGTTATGCCATACTTGCGGGGCAGTCCGCCGGTGGGCTTTTTATTTATTAGTGAGGGCTTATGTGGCTGAGTGTACAGTCCGTAAAACCAAAAGCAGCGCCGCCGCCATCCGCTGAACGCCGGCGGACCTGGCAGGGCGATATGCGCATTGTAGTGGGCGGCGCACTGCTCGCCGGTCTGTTAATTGGCTGGCTGTTGCTGGGCTGGTGGCTGGTGCCAGTGCAGTGGGTAAATGCCGGCCCGGTGCAATTGAACCCCGTTTACCAAACCTTATGGGTGCAGATGGCGGCTGACTCTTATGCGGTCACCTTGAACGAGGAGGATGCGCGCAACCGCATTGGCCTGCTGCGGGATCAGTCAGAGATGGCGCTCAAGCGCGCGCTGGGCAACACGCAGGGCAGCCAGCAGGCGCGCATTGCGGACCTGCAGGTGGTGATCGAAAACACCCCTGCGAAACCAGCTGTGGTTGCGCCCGCGGCAGCCAGCCCCAGCCGGAGCGTAATTTTGTCGGCGGTAGTAGCTGTCATGGTTTTGGTGGGGGCGGGGGGCTTTGTGGCGTGGTCGCGCATGCGCGTGCCCCGCGAGGCCGTGCGCCGTGAAAAGGTGCAGCCGCAAGTGCGCCAGCTGACTCCCGCGCGGGTAGACACGCCAGCGCCAGCCGCGCCTAGCGCGCCAGCTGCGCCTAATGCGCAGGCTGCCGACCGGAGCGTGGAGCGCGGTCCGCCGATTGCGCGCTTTATGACCACCTACATGTATGGTGATGACACTTACGATGACTCATTTAGCATTGATGACGCCAACGGCGACTTTCTGGGTGAGTGCGGCGTGGGCGTGTGCGAGACGATTGGCGTGGGCGATCCCAAGAAGGTGGCCGCGTTTGAGGTCTGGCTGTTTGATAAAAATGATGTGCGCACCGTGACCAAGGTGCTGCTCAGCCAGTCCGGCTTTGCGGACAATGCCATGCGCGGGCGGGTCGCACCGAAGGGCGATCCGGCAGTTGCCAAGACCGGCGAAACTCTGATTCTGGAAACCAACATGCTTCACGTTTCAGTGCGCGTGGTGGACATGAACTACGGCAGCGGTCCGCTGCCGCCCGAGACTTTCTTCAACACGCTAACGGTGGAGTTGACCGCGTGGAAGAAAAAGTGAGCAACCAATGAACTAATAAAAAACGCCCCGCTAAATACGGGGCGTTTTTAGTTCAATCGGGTGTGCCTCATGCCACACTGTCAATCTTCAGCGAAAGTGTGCCGCCGTCCGGCATCTTGGCTTTAATTGTGTCGCCGGCCCGCTTGCCCAGCAGCGCTCTGCCAATCGGGGACTGGTTGGAAATCAAGCCCTTGCGCGGGTCCGCTTCTGCGGATCCCACCACTGTGTAGGTCTCGGCTGCGGATCCGTCTTCCACCACGGTCACCTTAGAACCAATGCCCACAAGCCCATTGCGGCCGGCCGCATCACCTTTGATGACCGTGGCGTCGCGCAGCGTGGCTTCCAATTCCAGAATGCGGCCCTCCAGAAAGGCCTGATCTTCCTTGGCTGCAATGTAATCAGCGTTTTCGCTCAGGTCTCCCATGCGAATAGCATCGCGCAGGCGCTCTGCCAGGCTCACGCGCTGCACTTCAACCAGCTGCTTCAGTTCTTCGCGCAGCTTGTCGGCGCCAGCCGGCGTGAGGTAATTGTCGATTTGCTTTTTCATCAAGACCACCAGAAGATATCGTTATAGCACAGTTCGTGCCGCCCGGCCGGCCGCCTGCAAAATGCATGGGCTGCTGCGGCGTGTTGGGGACGCGACCATGCCTTAGTATACTGCTTGCATGCAGGAGCACTGCGAGTGGTCGGCGCGCGCGGAACATACCGAGCGCATCATTGCTGCTGCGCTGCGCGCAGCGGATCCCGCTGCTGCCGTTGGACGGGTGCTGGTGCGGGCCGGTGCGCTTCTGCAGGCCGGCGCGCGTAGTTACAACCTTGCGGGCGTGCGGCGTGTGCGCGTACTGGGCATTGGCAAGGCAGCAGCGCAAATGGCACAGGCGGTTGTGGCTGCGCTGCCGGACCTCACGCTTGATGGTGTGCTGATTACGAAGCGCGGATTCGCACAGCCGGTGCCGGGGCTGCAGGTTTTGGAGGCCGGCCACCCGCTGCCGGATGAAGCCGGCACGCAGGCAGCCAGGCAGTTGCTGGCAGCTGCCGGCCTGCCTGCGCCGGATGATCTCATCATCTTCGTGGTTAGCGGCGGCGGCTCGGCCCTGTTCACACTGCCGGTGGATGGCGTGGAGCTCGCCGACCTGCAACAGCTCAACCAGCAATTGCTGCGGTCCGGTGCCACCATCGAGCAGTTCAATACGGTGCGCAAACATGTCTCCCAGGTGCAGGGTGGCTGGCTGGCGCGGCACTTTTTTCCGGCGCAGGTGCTGTGTCTGGTTTTGTCAGATGTAGTGGGTGGTGCGCTGGACATGGTGGCCTCTGGCCCGCTGCTGGCGGACCCCACCACTTATGCAGACGCGGTTGCGGTGCTGCGCGGCCTGCATTTATGGGACGGCTTGCCGCCGCCGGTTGCGGCGCATTTGACGGCCGGCTTGCAGGGCCGCATGCCGGAGACGCCCAAACCGGGCGATGCTGTCTTTGACAATGTGCACACTGTTTTGGTCGCGGACAATGCCCTGGCTGCCGGCGCAGCATTGCAGTGCGCGGCGCAATTGGGATTCAATCCAATGCTGGTGAGCACCGCGCTACAGGGCGAGGCGCGCGCCGCCGCCGCGGTGCTGGTGGCTTTGGCCGGCACTGTGCGGCGCAAGGCGCTGCCGGTGGCTGCTCCCGCATGCTTGCTGTGGGGCGGCGAGACAACTGTGACCATGCGCGGCAACGGCCGCGGCGGGCGCAACTCCGAGCTGGCTCTGGCTGCGGCATTGCTGCTGGAAGAACAGGGGCTGCAGCGCGTGCGGATCGTGAGCTTTGCAACCGACGGCGACGACGGGTCAAGCGCAGCAGCGGGCGCAGTGGCCGAGAACGACACTGGAACTTTGTTCGCTGCGCTGGGCGACCAAATTCTCACGGGCAACACGGGCACAAATGTGAATGACCTGATGTTTGCCATGCTATACTAAAGCCTCAGCAAGTAGATCGTTATTTTTAGTACTGTACTTGATCAGCCCAAGTCACTCCGCCGCCTGATCTCCGCGCCAATCGCCGCTCGATAATCCAACAATCACATCTTATGGTTTCTACTGAAGCTGAAGCGGCAGATGAAACGGACGCAAGCAGCCCGCCGTGGCTGCAGCAGGTGCGGCTGCATTTGGCTGCCGCGGAATTGCACGCGGCAGTGGTGTGCTTGCTGGCCGAGCTGGCACAGTCAGCCGATAACGTGCAGGCTTTGCACCTGTTGGGAAACTGTTACCTTGCAGGCGGAGCGGGTGACTGCGCGCACCTGTGCTACAGCATCGCGGATGACATCTCACCACAAGCGGGCGCACCGCGCCTGCGGCTTGCAGAACGCCAGGCTTCGGTAGCGCGCGCTGCCTGGCTGAAAGAAGCGGATGTTCCGGCGGATGCAGCGGCACTGGCGCGCCGGCTTGGGCGCTCTGCAGCCACAATGCGGCTGGCGGATGCCACTGCGGTCGCGCCTCCGGCGGGCGCGGGGCAGGTGGCAGCCGATCCGCTGCCTGCATCTGTTTCTAGCGAACCCGAACAGAAAGTGACATCTGCCGCCTCTGGCCCCGCTCCGGCTGCTGCTACCCAATCCGCTGCGCCAGCGCCCGCAGCGCTCCCGGTTGCAAACGGGGTTCCCGCCACGGATTCACAGCCTGTGCCGGATGCGCAGCCAGCCGAGCTTGACAGCGCCAAGGTGCATGGCTTTGACGTGGACTTGTTCAGCAACTTCCGTGAGACCTTCCTGCCGGTGGCCAAGGTGGTTGTGGCTGCGCAAGTTGACAGCGGGGAGGGCGACCGGCGCGACCCGCGCAAGTGGCGCAACTGGCTGCGCTGGCGCTTTTACCACCACCACACGGTCGCAGTGTGGCGCAGGTTTGCCAACACCTACTCCACCAATGACTTTGTGAAGTACGGCATTTGGGCTGGTTTGCTGATTGTGGCTTCGTCCTTGGTCCAATTTGTCATTCAGTACGACCTGTTTGCGGGTGATGTTGCCGCGGATTTGGGCGTGGAGCAGGCCGCCTGGTACGACACATTGCTGCATACGGTGTGGTATTCAGTTGTCACCATCACCACGGTCGGCTACGGCGACGTTTCGCCGGGCTCGAATCTGGGCAAGGTCTTTGGCATTATTTTTCTGATTCTGAATTTTGGTGTAATTACCGTTCTGTCCGGCACGGTGGCTTCCGTGCTAGTTGCAGCGCGCCTTTCCGGAGGACAAACCGTGGACGAAGACAAATTTAAAGCGCATACGATTATTTGCGGCTGGAATCAGTTTGTGCAGCCGCTGCTAAAAATTGTGGATGCCGACACGTCCGTGTCGCCGGTTGTAATTGTCATCAACGAAACCAGCGAAGACATTGTGGGGCGCGCCATCCACACCTTCAAGCGCCTCGATGTGATGCACATCAAAGACAATTACACGCGCGAAGAAGTGCTTAAAAAGGCATTCATGCAGCGGGCCGCCACGGTTATCTTCGTGCCGGATTCTTCCGGCCTGCTGCCAACCGAGAGTCCGGATGAACAGAAGACAATTCTGGCGGTGTTGACTGCCAAAGGGCTGGCGCCAGAAGTAAATGTTGTTGCGCATATTACTGACCCGGAAAACGTGTCCCATTTACAGCGCGCCGCCGCCAATGAAATCGTGGTGACGGATGCCTACACAGCCAATCTGCTGGCAAACCACGTAATCAACCCGGGCATGCCGCAGTTTGTGAACAACATTTTTGATCCCACTTCGGAAAATGGGCGCATAAAAGCTTTGGAGCTTCCGCAAGAGATGATAGGCGAGAGCCACCGCAAAGTGTTCGCCTACTACAAGCTTTCCCACAACCAGCTGCTGTTGGGCTATGCGGTGCGCGTATCCGGCTTTGACCTTGGTGCAGCTATGGGTGAAAGCGGCAGTGGTTTTATCCGGGACATGATCAACGAGCAGCTAGAGCAGTCCGGAGTAAGCCTTTCGACCGACGAGAAAATTGTCATTCAGGTAAATCCGGATGATAGCTATGTAGTGGATGCCAAGCATCGGGCACTAGTCCTGGACTGAGGCTTTATGTCACACTTTACTGCTGAGCAGGTTAAAAAGATTAACCATTTCCGCTCGCTGACGCTTGAGCAGTGTGAGCGTATCACCACGGTGCTTGAGGATCACGAGGCCCGCCCCGGCGACCAGTTGCTGGCAGAGGGCGACTTTGGGGATACGATGCTGCTTGTGTTTCAAGGTCAGATTGAGGTTACAAAAAATATTTCTGTGCGGACACCGACCGGCCTCGCCAAATCGCGCCGCGCCATCATCCGGCTGGAAACCACAGACCCGCCCCCCAGTGCGGCACCGATGACGCCGCCCAAGACGTTTGTTGTAAAGGTGCCGGCGTTCGGCATCGGCGAGTTTGCGCTGGTTTTGGAAAAAGCAATTCGCACCGCCAATGTAAATGCCACGACGCCGCTGTCTTACGGCATCTTGAAGTTGGCAGATTTTGCCAAGCTGGTGGAAGGTGATGGCACGATCGGCGGCCCAGTTTATTATGAAGTAGCCAAGGCGGCGGTTACCAGCCTCGCCCAGGCCTCCGCTGATATTTCGAACCTTACCCAGGCCTTCTTTTTCTCGCTCTCCCGGTAAAGTGGGCGTTGCTGCTGTGCGGGAGCGGTTCAGCCGGATACCAGCTGCGCCCGCCGCCGTTTGCCGTAAATAGAATGCGCCCCGGCTCTTACGCCGGGGCGCTTTATATTAGGAGGGGCGAACACTTGAGCATTAGGGGATGCTCAGGCTGTCAGGGCAAAGCGGAAGTAGCCTACCGTGTCGGCCCCCACACAAGGAGGAGGTATGAACCTCGACTGT
>CANNEJ010000006.1 GCA_947503585.1 Anaerolineales bacterium
AACTTAATACAGCAGCCGTGCAGCAGCAGCGCACTGCCGCTTTGTTGCGACAAGCCGGTGCCGTTATTTCTGCAAAGCCGCTGGCGTTCGCCGTGGTCACAATCGAACACGCGTATTATGGCTTGGACTTGGATCTGGTGCACGAGCTTTGTGAACCGGCAAATATTGCGCCCGTGCCGTGCTGCCCGCCACACATTGTGGGCAACATAAATTTGCGCGGTGAAATCCTGACAGTGCTGGATATCCGCAGTGCGCTGCGCCTGCCCGCAGCCGCATCAGAAGGCGCACCAAGCGGCCGCGTGGTGGTTGCAAAACTACCAGAGCTGACGGCCGGGCTGCTGGTGGATGCGGTGATTGCGGTGCTCTATGTTGACCCGCGGCACTGTCACCCCGCGCCGGCTGGCAAGCTTGCTGGCAGCGCCTTTGTATGCAGTACAACTGACTTTGATGGCCATGTACTCAACATTCTCAACCTCCCGGCGCTGCTGCTGCACGGCAGCATTGCCGGAGATGACACAGCCCGGCCTGTGCCGAATGCAGCGGCTGCACTGCCCGGGTCCGGCAGCACCGCTGCCGGCGCGCCAGCGGCCTCAATCATCAGGATCCGCAATGATGCCGCACAAGCGTTCAAGCTGCTGCCGAGCAGCTACAGTCCGGTCGGCACGCGCGCGCGGGTGGGAATGCTGTTGAGGCAGGTTGAGGAGCTGGTGGGATTCTGGGGAGAAAAAATGCGCGACCCCGCGGACGGGCTGGATCTCAAGCATACATTTCACCAACTTCCGGTGCAGCGGCTGGAACAGCTGGACGGCACGCTGGCACGCCTGCGCAGCTGCGCCGCTGACAACAACGCAAATCTTGATGCGGTGGCGCGCGATCTGGCGGAGCACATCCGCACCCTGGGGATGCAGCCGCTGTCCGCCTTAAACGTGCTGGTGGTGCGGGTGGGCAACCACAGCTACGCCATCCCGCGCACGGCACTGGAAACCACACGGCTGGTGACCGACAACGATGTCCGAATCGTGAACGGCCAGGAAACCGTTCGCGTGGGCCAGCAGGCGGTGGCCGTGGTGATGCTGGAGCGGCTGCTGGAGCTGCGCCAGCCACTGCCTACGGAGCAGGTGCGCGGCAGTGCGGTGGCGTGGCCGTGCGTCATCATAAAATCGGGGGCGGAGCGGCTGGGCCTGCTGGTGGACAGCGTGGTGGATGAGCAAGCGGTGACCGTCAAGCCGCACGGCCTCATCCTCAAGCGCGTGCGCACAGTGGCCGGCAGCGCTATTTTGGGCAACGGCGAAGTATGCATTGTGCTGCACGCGCCGGACTTGTTCGCCGGCGCACTCGCGCAAGCGCGTGCCGTGTCCCGCGCGGGCGGCGGCCCGGCTGTTGCAACAGATAACAATTGAGGATAGAAAATTGAAAGCGCCAAACCAACTCACACCCGTTACACAACAAATACAGTCTGTTGCAGCCCGCAGAATCCCGGCGGCCACAGCGCTGCTTGCGGGCTTGTTTGCCCGCGTACAGAAAGCCAGTCCGCGCACTTTACTGGCTGTTTTTTTTGCGATGAGCGTTGGGGCTGCGCTCATACCGCTGCTGGTTGCCGCTTCCAGCAGCAGCGGCATGCCGGCTGCGCTGTACGCGCAGGTCAGTGCTGACAAGGACCTGCTCGCCGAAATTCTGCCGCCGCCGGCGCACCTTGTGGAAAGTTATGCCACTGCCGGCGCTCTAATCCTTGCAACTAGCCCCGCGGAACAGGCTGCGCTGCTCGAGCGCATGGCGCTGCTGCAGGAGGAGTTTGTGGCGCGCCACGAGTACTGGCTGGCCAACCAGCCGGATGGTGAATTGAAGTCAGTGCTGCAGGCGGCTGATGAGCCAGCGCAGCTTTTCTTTGACGTGTTTAGTTCGCGGCTGGTGCCGGCCCTGGCCGTGGCGCCAGAGCTGGCAGCCCGCGTCTTCAACCTGGAGCTGACACCGGCCTATGCCGAACACCGCGCTGTGCTGGAGGAGGCCGCGCAACTGGCGCGCCAGCAGTTGCAGGACCGCGAGAGCGCAGCCCCGGCCGGCAGCAGCGCTGGCTTGCTGGCGTTGGGTGCCGGGTTGGTGCTGTTACTAGCCACGGCCTATCAGGTAAGCCGGGTCTCCATGCGCCGCACGCTGAGTACTGCCGTCGATTCCATGCGGGAGGCCGCCAGCATCATTAGCGCAAACTCCGAGCAGGTGGCGCTGACGGTACTACAGCAGGCTGCTGCCGCAGACCAAAGCGCCGCAGTTATGCAGGCCCAGAGCACTGCATTTGCCATATTTGCAGTTGGATTGGAAGAGCTGTACAGTGCGCTTGCCGACACCACCGCTACCGCGCAGACCACTGCGCAAAGTGCGCGCGCTGCCGGCCAGGATACTCTTGCGGTCCTGAGCGGGCTGCAAGCGCAACTGCACGCCAATTCCGAGCAGCTGGTGCACCTGTCCAGCCACCACAGCCAAATCGGCTCCCTCAGCAGCTGTGTTGGTGAATTTGCCGCCCAGTCAAACCTGCTGGCGCGCCGCGCAACAGTTGAGGCCACGCGCAGCGGCGAGCATGGCAAAGGCTTTTCCGTAGTGGCCACGGAGATCCGCCGCCTCGCGGATGAGAGTCGCAAGTCCGATGACCACATCCAGCAACTTGTGATGGAGCTTTTGAACGGAACGGGCGTATCCGCCCCGGCCGAGCCGGCAGATGATCCGCAACTCGCTGCCGGCATAGAGCAGGCCCAGCAATCTGCGGTGGTTTTTGAAGAGCTTGCAGCCACGCTGCACACGGCAACCGACCGCGCACAGCACAGCCTGCTTAGTATTCAGAAGCAGGTGGCTGCGCTGCAAGCGGGCTTCGCCGTGCTTTCAAGCCCGGGGGGCAGCACACACCAAATTGAAGCGGGCGTCACCGCCAGCCGGGCAGCGCTGGAGCAGTTTAGGGCGGCGGCGCTGGTGGCGCCGCCGTGGCTGATCTAACCCGCTCCGCCCTCAGCCGGCCGCCGGCACATTAGTTGTGCGGCCCGGCCAGCCCCAGCCGCTAACCTGCGCCTGCTGCGGGTTGGCAATTCAACAGTACCGGCGCGGGTTGCAAGCCCGGATGGATAAACATGGCCGCGTGGCTTGCACACGCATATGCTTTGCGCAAACAACCTTATTTGTGCGCCATATTGTAAAATAGTAAACATGATCAATATCGTGCCGGCTGCAGCCATCTCCGGACCATGCTTTCGCGTCCGGTCGATCTGCCTTTTGTCCTGCTTGCTAAACACACCGGGGCTGACAACACTTGCGTACGCGTAAATCCAGCGCCGCGCCCGCTGCGCGCACCTGGCTGGTCACTGGCGGGGCCGGCTTCATCGGCAGTAATTTTGTGCACCTGCTCTTTGCGCAAGAGCCCAATGCACGCGTGCGCGTGCTGGACAAGCTGACCTACTCTGCCAATCTCAAAAACCTGCAGCTCTTCCGCGGCCACAAAAATTTTCAGTTTATCAAGGGCGACATTTGTGATGCGCGTGTGGTGGCGCGAGCCATGGCGGGCGCGGATGTGGTGGTGAACTTTGCCGCCGAGACCGCCGTTGACCGTTCCATCGATGACCCGCACACCTTTTTGCGCACAGACGTGGTGGGTGTGCACACGCTGCTGCAGCAAGCCCGCAAAGAGCCGCAGCTCAAGCGCTTCATCCAAATCTCCACCGACGAGGTGTACGGCCAGATCAAGCGGGGCAGCTTTTATGAAACTTCCGAACTGCGCCCGCGCAACCCGTACGCCGCAGCCAAAGCCGGTGGCGACCGGCTGGCATACAGTTTCTTTGCAACCTACGGTTTGCCGGTGATCATCACGCGGGCATCCAACAACTATGGGCCGCGCGCTTATTTGGAAAAGATGATCCCGCTCTTTGTAACCAACCTTATCGACGGGCAGAAAGTTCCGGTTTATGGCGCCGGTTTGCAAATCCGCGACTGGCTGTACGTGAGCGATCATTGTCGCGCCGTCCACATGCTGGTGGATCGCGGCGTCAGCGGCGAGGTTTACAACGTGGGCGGCGGCCAGGAGTGCACCAACATCTCGCTTGTGCGCCGCATCCTGAAGCTGATGCAGCGTGGACTGCAGCAAGCTGCAGCGCCTTGGCTGGCGGCCGGAGCACAATCTGCGCAGCGGCCTGCGCAACACCATTGACTGGTACAGCGCCAACGAGGACTGGTGGCGGCCGGTAAAAGCCGGTATGGAGCAGCGCTTCTTCACCGGCTACTGGGGCCGCAAGCGATGAGGGGCGTGCTGCTGGCCGGCGGCACTGCCACGCGCCTGCGGCCGCTCACCAGCGTCACCAACAAGCACCTGCTGCCGGTTTACAAGAAGCCCATGATTTATTACCCGCTGGAAACGCTTTTGAAAGCCGGCATCCGCGACATTTTGATTGTGACCGGTGGCGAACACGTTGGCGATTTTTTCCGGCTGCTGGGCTCTGGCAAGGAATGGGGCGCGCGCTTCAGCTACGAACTGCAGGAGGGCGCTGCCGGCACGGGGGCGGCTCTGCTGCTGGCTGAAGACTTTGTGCGCGACTCCGAATTTATGGTAATCCTGGGCGACAACGTTGTCAGCGAGGATGTGGCGCGCTTCGTGCGCAGTTTTCAAAAAGAAAGGGCGCGCTTCAAAGCCAAGATTCTCATCAGCAAGGTCAAAGATCCGCGCAAGTACGGCGTGGTCACCATCAAAGGCGATCGCGTGGCTTCGATTGTGGAAAAGCCCAGGCGCCCCGCCTCAAATTATGTGAACACGGGTTTGTGGATGTTTCAGCCCGATGTTTTTGCGCTGCTGAAAGGGCTTAAGAAAAGCGCGCGCGGTGAATATGAGGTGACGGATGCGCTGGCCACTTACGCGCGGCTGGGCCTGCTCACTTATTCAATTCTCAAATCTGCATGGACGGATGCCGGCTCATTTGAGTCGCTTTACCGCGCCACGGTTTTGATGAAGCGGCTGGAAGACCAGCAGCGCCGCAAATCCGGATGACAACCTCCGGCCGTTCGGTGCTGGTTACCGGCGCCAACGGGTTTGTGGGCCGCGCACTGGTGCAGCGCCTGATTGCGGCCGGCCACATAGTGTCTGCCTTGGACACAGCCCCGGACGCCGCATTGCCGCCGGGTCTGCAGCGCTTTTACACGCAGGATATTGGCCTGCCATTTGAGATCGCAGAGCCTTTTGACTTTGTGTTTCATCTGGCGGCGCGCAACATCACCCATGTGGGCGCAGTGGATTACGCCGAGCTGCAGCGCGTAAATGTAGCCGGCTCGGAGAATGTGCTGCGCGCCGTGGCTGCGCCGGATTTTGTGTTCATGTCCACCAGCAAGGTGTACCAGCAGGCGGGCCAACCGATTGACGAGAGCTCGCCGACTATGCCGCTGGCGGATTACGAGCGCAGTAAGCTGCAAGCCGAGCATGCGTTGAGCGCGTTGTTTGCCGGAAAGCGCCTGACCATTTTTCGTGCCGTAAACATTGTGGGGCGTGGGCAGGCGGAAAAAGCGCTGGTGCCGGTGCTGTTTGCAAATGCACATGCCGGCCGGCCACTCGATATTTTTGCGCCCAAGACCAGCATGCTGCAGCTGCTGCATGTTGCCGACATGACGGCTGCCTGCACCGCTCTCATTGACTGCGGCGGCTGTGCGGGGATTTTTAATCTGGCGCCCACCGCGGCGATCCGGCTGGACGCACTGGCAGAGCGCATTGTGGAACTCGCGCATTCCCGCTCGCCAGTCCGCTACAGCAACAACAAGCCCGCACAGTACTCGCCCGTGCTGGCCCACAAAGCAGCGCGCCAGCTGCAGTGGTGGCCCGCCGCTTCCATCAACGATATCCTGCAAGAGTGCCAGCTGGCTTACGCGCATGCCTAAACCCCAGCGCACACGCCTCAAAATTCTGGTCTGCGGCATGTTGCCGCCGCCCTATTTTGGGCATAGCATGGTTTACGAAGTACTGATGGCTTCTGAATTTGCCGAGCTGCATGACGTCACATTTTTGGACATGCATTTTTGGAGCTATGCCGAGCACAAGCAGCTCACCATAACCAAGTTATGGAAGATGCTGGCGTATTTAGCGCACTACATTTACTTAATAGCCGCCCGCCGGCCAAAGTATGTGCTGTACGCGATCAGCTTTGATGTACTGCCTTTTTGGAAGGACTTGCTTTTTTGCGCTGTTGGCATCGCACTGGGGCGCCGCGTAATACTGCATGACATGGGCCAGTACGCCGGAGAGCTTTACGATAGTGCCGGGCCGCTGCGCCGGCCTGCGTTGCGCTGGCTGCTGAATCGGGTGAGCGGCATTCTGGTGCTGGGCCGCGCCCAGCGCGATGCCTACAGCCGGCTGGTACCCAAGGAGAACATACTAGTCGGCCGCGCCGCAGTTGCCGACAGCCAGCGCTTGTTTCGGCGAAACAACACTCCAGCGGAAAGTCAGCCGGCGCAGACTGTGCGGGTACTAAGCCTGGCGTTTATAAGTGTCTCAAAGGGCATCTGGACAACCATGCATGCCCTGCCGAAGGTGATCGCCACAGCACCCCATGCAGTGTTCGAGTTTGCCGGGCCATTTGAGTCCGAAGCTTTGCAGCAAGCGCTGCTCGCTTTTGTGTCCGCGCATAATCTGGGGCAGCGCGTGACATTCTCCGGCTATGTTTCAAGCGCACTTGAACGCACTCAGATATATCGCTCCGCAGATGTGTTTCTTTTCCCCTCCAACCGCGACGCCTTTTCATTGGTGCTCTTGCATGCGATTGCCGAGAGCTTGCCGGTAGTCAGCACCTTCGAAGGCGCAATCCCGGAAATTATTGAGGACGGGGTCACGGGTTTCTTAATTAACAAGGGCGATAGTGACGGCCTGAGTGACCGGCTGTGCCAGCTGCTGGCTAGTGCGGAGCTTCGTAAGCGGATGGGGCGGGCAGCGCGCGAAAAGTACTTGAACGAGTTCACCCCGCAACGCTTTGCAGAGCGGTTGGAAAAACTCTTCCAGCAGTTGGAAGACCGCTAAAGCATGGATGCGCCAAAAACTGTTTGCGGTATTTTTCAAGTTGCGCGAAGGGTGATGTGTTTTTAACTAAAGCCAGCTGGAAGGCTGCGCCCGGCCACCCAGCCTGAAAGCCGGCAATAGTTGCCGCGCATAACCGCGCCGGAAAATTCCGGCGCCGGATGGTGTGCCGGCCACGAACCAATTCTCAAATGAATTTAATTTAGAAATCTGACCGGCTCCACTTGCGGGGAAGGTGCTTGTGCCGCATAATACGGAGTAATGTTGTGAAGCGCCCAAAAACACTTCTGGCCGCAGCAATAGTTTTGTGCGGCATATGTAGTTTCGGGGAGCTGGATCGGCAAGGAGAAATAAATTGTTGACGCGTGTTGTTTTGACCAAGGAGCTGGCGGCCATGCAGGCTGACCTGCTGCGCATGAGCAGTCTGGTGCAGACCGCCATCGAGCGATCGATGCAGGCATTCCTTGGGCTTGATTCTGAAATAGCGGAGCGGGTGATCTCAGATGACGGGGAAATCAACCGCCTGCGCTTTGCCATTGAGGACGCATGCCTGCAGACGCTTGCCACCCAACAACCGGCGGCGCGCGATTTGCGCATGGTGCTGTCCACCATGACTATTGCCACGGAGCTGGAGCGCATGGGTGACCACGCCACCGGCATTGCCAAACTTGCACTGCGCGTGCAGGACCACCGGCTGGCGCCTTTTCCGGCGGTGCTGCAGCAAATGGGTGATCTTGGCGTCACCATGCTGCGCTCGGTGATCACTGCCTTTGCAGCGCGTGATGCGCAGCAGGCATACGGGGTGGCAAACGACGACGAGATTATGGATGCGCAATATCAGGCGGTGTTCCACAAGCTGGCTGCCCAGCTGCGCGCAGACAAGCTGACAACCGACTACGTGCTGGCGCTGCTGTTTGCGGCGCACAACCTGGAGCGCATTGGCGACCGCATTGTGAATATCTGCGAACGCGTTATTTTCGCATCTAGTGGCCAGCTAAAAGAGCTGGACGAGGGCGAGCGCAACCTGTAGCGCTGCGCCTGTTTTTCCGGCTGTGGGCTACTGCGCCAGCGCCGGAACCCCCAAGGACTCCAAAACGAACGCGCGAATATGGGCGTTGATGAAATAGCGGCTCAGCGTATCTACTGAAAGATGCTTGGCGCCGGCCATCAGGCGCACGCATTGCGGCGCCGCGCACAGGCAAATAAACGGCCGCTCCATTTCCCACTCGGTTGAGGCATAGAAGAAAGTCAGGTCCGCGCCGGCACTGATGTCCTGCACGGCCGAGATCGTCAGTGTACTGGTGTCAATTATGGTGTTGGGCGCGCACGAGTGGTTTAGATACGCAACCATGCCGAGTTCATTGATGTGGGTATCGGGTCCGATTTGAATTGTCTGGTACGTGGGGTGCGGCGTGGTGCGGTAGTCTGTGATGCGGTGAATGACAGTACCGGCGGTTAGTGGCTGTGTGGCCACCAGGCGTGCGCCGTAGGCGCTGCCTCCTTCTTTTACTTCAAACATAGTCTCCTCATTGGTCTAAAAAGCCGAATTACACAAAAGATAGCGCATATGTATGCGCTGTGTCAAGGGTATTTTGAAAAAAGTTTTTCCGCAGCCGGGGCTGCGCACGGCTGCTGTATACTCGCCGGATGTGCGCAGCATTCAACGGAGCGGTGTGATATGAAAGTTTCCTGCCTGCAGGAGAATCTTGCGAAGGGATTAAACATCGTGGGGCGCGCAGTGGCAGCACGCAGCACGCTGCCCGTGCTTGGCAATATCAAAATTGAAACGGACAACGCCCGCTTAAAACTTTCCGCCACCAACCTGGAGTTGGGGCTGGTGTGCTGGATTGGCGCTAAAGTGGAAGAGGAAGGCGCCACCACCGTGCCGGCCAAAACTTTGGTGGACCTGGTGAATGCGCTGCCCAAGGGGCAGGTAAGCATGGGTTACACCGCGCGCACGCAGTCCATCAACGTCAGCTGCGCCACCGTCAACAACGACATCAAATGCATTGATGCGCAGGAGTTTCCGCTGCTGCCCGGCCCGGACAAAGAAGTTGGCATCGAGCTCAATGTGGTAGACCTGCGGGCGGCAATTAACCAAGTGGTGTTTGCAGCAGCCAAGGATGATGCGCGGCCGGTGCTCACCGGCGCAGAACTGCGCATAAAGGGCGGCGAACTAAAGCTGGCGGCAGCCGATGGCTTTCGGCTGGCAGTTTGCACAGCGCACCTGGCTGCACCGGCAGCCACGCCCATCACCGCCATTATTCCCGCCCGGGCGCTGGCCGAGCTGGCGCGCCTGCTGGGCGACCAGGACGAGCTGGTCACCATGTACCTGCTGGCGGCCAAGGGCCAGGTTTATTTTCAAATGCGCGACACCGTGCTCGTATCGCAACTGCTGGAGGGCAACTACCCGGATTATGCGCAGCTGATCCCGCGCTCGCACACCACCCGCGCCGTGATGACCACATCCGAACTGCGCGCCGCCTGCCGTGCGGCGGATATTTTTGCGCGCGAGTCGGCTTACTCTGTGCGGGTTTCCGTGAAGCCCGGCAGCGAATTGAAACCCGGCAATGTGGAGCTGGATGCACGCTCGGCGGAGACCGGCTCAAACGAAGTGCAGGTAAGTGCCACGGTAGAGGGCTCGGCGCTGGAGATTGCCTTCAATGTAAAGTACCTGGCCGATGTGCTGAATGTAATCAGCAGCGAGTCCGTGGCATTGGAGTTAAGCGGCTCCAACGCGCCGGGGGTGGTGCGCCCGCTGGGCAACGACGACTTTCTGTCGGTCATCATGCCCATGCATCTGGGCGGATAGTGTTTGCTGCGGGCAGCCGCCCGCAAGGCGGAGCTGTGGTTGCGCAGCCGCCCGCGGGTGACTGCGCCTGACCTTACGAAAAGCGCTGCTCACCCCAAATGTCGGCTTCGTTGTGGTAGCCGGCCTGCTCCCAAAAACCCAACTGGTCCTTGGCCCGAAACTCCAGCGCGCGCAGCCACTTGCCGCCCTTCCACAAATAAACATCTTTTAGGTCGCTGCGCTCGGCAATCGCGCCCGTAACTCCGCGCAGCGGATACCCATGCTCCGCATCGAGCGGTTTGCCATCATAGTGCGTGGCCAGCAGAAAGTTATCGGCCAGCGCCAGCGCCAATGGAATATTGGTGGTGAACCCGTGCTCGCAATGCTGAACCACAAATTTCGCGGCCGGCTTTAGCGCCACCACGCCCTGCTCAATCAGTGTGCGCAAGTGCACGCCTTCCCAAGCCGTGTCCATCTTGCTCCAGCGCGTCACACAATGCAGGTCCAGCGTCAGCTTTGTGCGCGGCAGCTGGTTGAACTCTTCCCAGGTCCAGCGCGCCTCACGCTCCACTTCGCCATAGATTCGAAAATCCCACTTCTTTGCATCGAAGGTTGGCACCGACCCATAGTGCAGCACCGGGAACCGGGTAGTAAGCGACTGCCCGGGCGGCAGCCGGTCCGCACTGCGGTGCGCTTTCTCACTGGAGAACCGGTCGGATATTCGTTGAAACATTTACACGCTCCTCACTTGGTGTTGTCGTTTGGCACGCTTGGCAGAGTATATCCACTCCGGCAAAATGCGGTGCGGCGGCTGGCTGATGCTGGCAATCAAGGCGAATCGGGCGGGCGGGCGGTGCCGCGGACCACCAGCTGCAGCCACAATGCCAGCAGCTGCCGGATGGTGCGCCCCACCCAGCGCAAGTTGAAGAACTGGCTGCGGCCGTACACACGATGAAAGTGATGCACCGGCACCTCCGCAAAGCGCGCACCGCTGCGCTGAAACTTGTACACCAGCTCCAGTGCAATTGTGCCGCTGACCGATGTGAGCTGCACGCGCTCCAGCAGCGCGCGGCGAAAGAGCCGGAAGTCGCAGTCCACATCGCGCACCGGCAGCGCAAACAGTGTGCTCACCAGCAGGTGGTAGGCGCGCCCCAGCACAATGCGATACAGCGGGTCGTGGCGCGCAATTTTGTAGCCGTTGACGATGTCCGCGGTGGCGGCTGCCGGCGCCAGCACCAGCAGCTCGCGCGCGTCATACTGCGCATCGCCGTCCGTGTAAAAGATCCACTCTTTGGTGGCGGCGCCAAAGCCGGCGCGCAGGGCGGCGCCATAGCCGCGGTTCTCCGCGTGGGTAATTACGCGCAGCGCCGGGTGGCGGGCGCATAGCATCTTCAAAATCGCAGGGGTGTAATCGCGGGAGCCATCATCCACCACAATCACTTCGCAGTCTGTGGTTACCTGCGCCAGCGTGTCCAGTACAAGCAGCACCATGCTGGCAATTGTGCCGCCGTCGTTGCAGGCCGGCAGCACCGCCGACACGCTGCTGAGCTGCGCCGTCATGGGCCGCGGGGCAGGTCTCCCCATGCGCTGCCGTACCAGCGCAGGTAGTCCGGCAGCTGGGCGCGCCAATAGGCCGGGCCGTGGAATCCGGGTTGCACAAGGTACGTGTGCTCAATATTGCGCACGCTCAACATGCCATCCAGCCATGCAGCGCTTACTTGCAGCGAGTCGTTTGCGCCGATATCCAAATAGAAGCGCGGCAGCGCCGCGGGCACGCTGCGATTCAGCGCTTTGGTGATGCGGTTGTCATCGCCCCAGATGATGGCCAGGCTGTGCAAGCCAAGTGCGCCAAACACTTGCGGATAATCGAGCGCGCTGCGCAGCGCCCAGCCACCGCCCCGCGAGATGCCGCCCAGCGCGCGGTGGCTGCGCTCCGGCAGCGTGCGCAGCACAGAGTCAATGTGCGGCACAAGGTCGGCTGCCAGCGCCGCCGCAAAGTCGCCGCTCTCGTTCACGCGCGGCATCACAATTACCAGCGGTGGTATCTCGCCATTCACAATCAACTGGTCGGCCACCGCCAACAGGCCCACCTGATCCCAAATGTCAGGGGTCTGGTTCATGCCGTGCAGCAAATACAGCACAGGGTAGGCGCGCCCGTCGGCTTTTAGGTAGCAGGGCGGCAGGTATACGTGCGTGAAGATTGGCTTTGCCAACTGAACCGCGGGCGCAAGCAAATCCACATACACGCCCTGCGGGTTGAGGCATGGCGCGGGGGTGGCGGTTGGCTGGGCTGTGGCAGTTGGGGTGGGCGCTGCCGGCGTAGCGCTGGCGGTTGGAGCAGCGGTCGGAACAGCGGTGCCGGTCGGTTCAACAGTGGCGCTGGGCAAATCCTCAACAGGCAGCGCTGTGGATGCAATAAACTTTGCCGGGTCGACCACAAATGTGGGTGGCATTTGGGCCGCAACGGGCAGCGCACAGCCCACCAGCAGCAAGCTGCCAGCGAGAAAAATTTTGGCCGCACTCCATGCTTGCACCGCAATATTTTACAGTTTATTTCCGCCTTGTTTATCAGGGGTGGCAGGTATAATCCGAACGAAATGCCATTCCTAAAGCCAAGTTTTAGGCTGTCCGTTGTTTTCTGGCCTGTCGTTGCCGGGTTTGCGCTGGCGGGCGGCGCGTGCAGCCCGGCGCCAGTGCCGGCTGTGCAGACCGCAGTTGAGGCTACCGCGCAACCGGCTGCAGCCGCCACACCGGACACCTTTCTGGCCGCGACCATCAACGCCAACCCGATCACACTGCAGGATTACGAGCAGGAGCTGGTGCGCTATGAAGCCGGCCTTGAATTGCTGGGCTGGGATCCGCAAAAACAGGGTGACTACCAAAAGACGGTGCTGGAGCAAATGATTAATGGGCGCCTGCTGGTGCAGGCTGCGCTTGACCAGGGTGTGAACATTTCTGATGCTGCCCTGCAAACTGCCTATGCGGAAAGTGTGGCAGCGCGCGGCGGCGATAGCGGCTTTGCAGACTGGCTCACGCTAAACCAGTACACCCCGGACCAGTTTCGGAGCGAGCTGCGCAACCAGCTGCTGGCGGGCGAAGTGCAAGCCGGGATTGTGGCGCAAGTACCGGATGCGGTGGAGCAGATGCACGCCCGCCACATTGTGGTGGCAACGCGCGCCGAAGCTGAGGCGCTGCTGCCGCGGCTGCAGGCGGGCGAAGACTTTGCTGTGCTGGCCGTTGAGTACTCGCTGGACCAAAGCACGAAGATTAACGGCGGCGACCTGGGCTGGTTCCCGCGCGGCTTTCTGACTGTACCCGAACTAGAGACGGCAGTGTTTGGCATGCAGCCCGGGGAGCGCAGCGCGGTCATTGAAACTTTTCTTGGCTTTCATGTGATTGAGGCGCTTGAACGCGACCCGCAGCACCTGCTGGCGCCGGAAGCAGCACTGCAGCTGCGCCAAAGCGCCGTGGAGAAGTGGCTCGAAGAATTGCGTGCCAAGGCAACAATTGAGCGTTTTGTGAATTAGAATTTCATGGTGCGTCGCGAGTCCGCCTTTCTAAAACTGCTGACCAACGCGCTGCTGGCAGCCAGCCTGATGCTTGGCGGCTTGATTGCTTTCCTGTTTATGGATCCGCAATCAGAGGTCAACCCCTATCCGCCGCCCACACTGCCGGCCATCTCTGTGCTGGCTACACCCAGTGACACACCTGAGCCGCCGGCACCCGGGCTGGAGCCCACGCTGGCTGCCGCCGAGCCTGTGCTGCCCGAGGCCACGCCGCTGCCGGCAGCCGCAACTGAAATTCCCGCCGCCACTGCCACACTGGTTGTTGTCGAGAAATTCCCCTACGCACTGCAGGCGGGTACCATCGGCTACACCAGCCAGTTCACGCATCCCGAGCTGGGCTGCAAATGGATCGGCGTAGCCGGCAGCGTGTTTGATGCCGCCGGCAATCCCGTCTCAGATTTGCTGGTGCATGTGGAGGGGCCGGATGGCTTTTGGATGGACGACCCAACCGGCAACCACGCCGAGTATGGCGCCAGCGGCTTTGAGGTTACGCTGCCGCGGGCGCCGTTTGAATCGCGCGGCCAATACCGCGTTATCCTCCAGGATTTGATGGGCCGCAACTTGAGCGCGGCGGTTGCGCTGGATACATTTGCGGACTGCGAAAAGAATCTGCTGCTCGTCAACTTTTCTGCCGTGCCCTAGCGGCCGGCCGCAACGGCAATGGGATGCCTGTATCTGATTGCCACACCCATTGGCAACCTGGAAGACCTTAGCCCGCGGGCCGCGCGCCTGCTGGGTGAAGTGGCGCTGATCGCGGCCGAGGACACGCGCCGCTCGCGCCAGTTGCTCTCGCATTTGGGTTTGCACACACCCCTTACAAGCTACTACGACCACAACAAAAGCGGCAAGCTGCCGGCCATGCTGGCAGCGCTGCGCACAGGCGATGTTGCGCTGGTGTCGGACGGCGGCACGCCCGGCGTGTCTGATCCCGGCTACGAGCTGGTGCGCGCGGCAATTGCCGCCGGCTACAGTGTTGTGCCGGTGCCGGGCCCGTCGGCGGTAACCGCTGCGCTGGTGGCTTCCGGCCTGCCCTGTGATGCATTTGTGTTTGCGGGCTTTCTGCCGCGCAAGGCTGCCGAGCGCCGCACTGTGCTGGCGGAGCTGGCCACTGAGGCGCGCACGGTTGTGGTGTTTGAGGCGCCGCACCGCCTGCTGGCCACACTGCAAGACATTGCGCAGCTCTTTGGTGAGCGGCCGCTGGCCGTGGCGCGCGAGCTCACCAAACTACACGAGGAGATTGTGCGCGGCACCGCGCAAACTGCACACGCGCACTTTTTGGAATCTGAACCGCGCGGCGAGGTGACGCTGGTGATCGGCGGATCGCCGGCTGCCGCCGAGTGGGCGCTGGCCCGCGTGCAGGCTGCGCTGCAGGAGGCGTTACAATCGGGGTTGTCTGCAGCCACCGCTGCAAAACAAGTGGCAGCCGACAGCGGCTGGACACGCCGCGCGCTGTACCAGCTGCTGGAGCGCAAGTAGCCGGCGCTGCAACGTACAAGATATCTATGAACCTCGACGACCTGAAAGCAGCCACAGCCCTTGATTCCCAGGGGATGGCTGCGCATATTGACGGCCTGCCGCAGCAGCTGGATGCAGCATGGCAGCTGGCGCAGCGCCTGCCGCTGCCGGCTGCTGCCGGTGCGCAAAATATTGTCATCTGCGGCATGGGCGGCTCGGCCATTGGCGGGGCGCTGCTGCAGGCGCTGGTTGCGGAGCAGTGCACCCTGCCCATCTTCTCCGTGCGGGATTACCAGCTGCCCGCCTTCGTTGGCCCCAACAGTTTGGTGGTGTGCGCCTCGCATTCCGGCAACACAGAAGAGACACTGGCTGCGTTTGAAGCGGCGCACGCGTGCGGTGCCAAGTTGATCGTCATCTCCACCGGCGGCCGGCTGGCGCAGCGCGCCGCTCAAACCGGTTGCACCTACTGGCCGTTTGAGTACGCCAGCCAGCCGCGGGCGGCACTGGGCTATGCGCTAATGCTGCCGCTTGGGCTGCTGGCGCGCCTCGGATTCATACCCGACCCCGCCGCACTGGTCAAAGAAGCCCTGGCGGTG
>CANNEJ010000007.1 GCA_947503585.1 Anaerolineales bacterium
CGTAACCCAAACCGTCACGCCCATAGAACACGATGATATTTTTTGCAGAAGCCAGTGCCTGCGCAGCGCCGGCGCTGGCAGCAGCCA
The DNA here is from genome assembly GCA_947503585.1 of Anaerolineales bacterium. Taxonomy (GTDB): domain Bacteria; phylum Chloroflexota; class Anaerolineae; order Anaerolineales; family UBA11657; genus BD1. The sequence continues at coordinate 88 of CANNEJ010000007.1, forward strand.
CACCCGCGGGCAGCTCTTTACCCGCCCGCAGTTGCGCCGTCAGTTCCGTCAGTGCCGTTACGGTGCGCGCTTCGTTGCCGTACACATAACGCAGCACATGGGATGCGCATGAATCCGCTGTTGTGCTGCGCCCGTTGAGTACAACTAACTGCGCACGGCTTTTATCGAGTGTCGCACCGGCTTTGGTGGCAGCCTGGCGCACGCGCAGCCACCACACTGGCGCTTCTTCTTCAAGGTCAGTGGCTACCAGCACAATCACAGTGTCGCCACCGGCGCGCGCAATATCGGTGCCCGCGCCAACACCCACCTGTTGCACCACATCGCCGCCGCCCATGGCGCCCGGCCACTGCGCCACACGGCCACCCGTGCCTTCCATTAGGCGCCGCAGCGCAAACAAATCCTCATTGGACAGGCGCTCGCCCGCCAGGGCTGCCACCGCGCCCGGCGCCGCTTGCATGCGCGCGGCCACTACCGCAAGCGCCTCTTCCCAAGTGGCCTCCACCAGCTGCCCGCCCCGCCGCACCAGCGGCACCCGCAGGCGGTCAACACTGGTCGCAAAGTGCTGACCAAAGCGGCCCTTGTCACAGATCCAGGTTTCATTCACCAGCTCGTTCTGGCGCGGCATCACGCGCTTGATTACAAGATCGCCGGCCACGCCGGAGCGGCGCGTATTCAAATGCAGATTGCATCCCACGGGGCAATGCGTGCAAATCGAATCAGAGTGCTTGAGCTCCCACGGGCGTGCGCCAAAGCGGAAGTCCGCGGTGGTCAGCGCACCCACCGGACAAATGTCGGTGGTGTTGCCGGAAAAGTAGCTGTCAAAGCCGGGGTCAGAGTGCGTCACAATTTGCAGGCTGCGCCCGCGTTGGTCAAACCCGATCACGGGATCGCCCGCAATATCCTCCTGAAAACGCGTGCAGCGCGCGCACTGAATGCAGCGCTCCCGATCCAGGTAAATCAAATCGCCAAGCGGCACGTGCTTCTCAAGCCTGATCTTCTCGTCGAACACAAAGCGCGAACTGCCGGGGCCGTGCCGCATCGTCAGGTTCTGCAACGGGCACTCACCGCCTTTGTCGCATACCGGGCAGTCCAGTGGGTGCGATGTGAGAATTAACTCCACCACATCTTTGCGCGCGCTTTCCACCGCTGCGGTTGTCGTGCGCACATGCATGCCGGCTGCCACCGGCGTCGTACATGCCGTTTGCAATTTTGGCAGCCAGGCAATTTTGGGCTGGCCGTCTTCATCCAGCACGGCGGCACCGGTGGCACGATCGCGCTGCGGCATGCCAATCTCCACCAGGCACATGCGGCACATGCCTACCGGGTCCAGCTTGGGGTGATAGCAAAACACAGGAATGTCGTTGCCCACCGTCTTGGCTGCATCCACAACAATCGTGCCGGCCGCAGCTGTCACCGGCTGGCCATCCACAAAAAAAGAAACTGGTTCAGGCATGGCGGCTGCTAATAAATTGCGAATGCACAGTCACAAATTTTACTTTGAGAATTTGGTTGCGCCGCGTGCGTCAGCTCACGGGCTGTGCAACTTTGGCGCGGGCAGCGGGCTTGGCCGGCACGGCAGCTGCCACCGCCACATGCTGTTCGTAGTCAGCCGGAAACAACTTGAGGCTGGAGACTACGGCGCTCGTCGCAAAATCACCCAGCGGGCACAGGCACTTTCCACCAATCTGCTGCGTAACATCACTCAACAAAGCCAGGTCTGCCGCCTGCACCCCGCCCGCTTGCACACGGTCCAGAATATGCGTCATCCAGTAGGTGCCTTCGCGGCACGGCGTGCACTTGCCGCAGGACTCATGCTTGAAGAAATGCGTGGTCTTCATCGCCACCCAGCTCATGTCAACCGTTTCATCCATGAGAATGATGGACGCCGAACCGAGCTGCGAACCCAGTGCGGCCACATCCTCGTAAGTGAGGCGCGTGTCCAGCACTTTGTCGGTGGCTGCCAAAATGGGGGCTGATGCCCCGCTAGGCAAAATGGCCTTGAGCGCCCGGCCGCCACGAATGCCGCCGGCCAACCCATAAATCAATTCGCGAAACGTAATGCCAAACGGCACTTCATAATTTCCGGCATTGGCAACATGGCCGGACAGGCACATGACTTTTGTGCCGGGGCTGCTTTCTGTGCCCAGCGTGCGGTACCACTGCGCGCCACGCGCCACAATCGGCGGAATGTTTGCCAGTGTCTCGGTGTTGTTCACCACGGTGGGCTGCCCGTACAGGCCGCGGTCGGCGGGAAATGGCGGCTTGAGGCGCGGCTGTCCCAGCTTGCCCTCAATCGATTCGAGCAGCGCGCTCTCTTCGCCGCAAATGTAAGCGCCAGCGCCCAGGTGGTTGTGCACCGCCAGTGAATACTGCGTGCCCAGCACATTTTTTCCAAGCAGGCCAGCCGCATGCAACTCCGCAATTTGCGCATCCAGCCGCGCGGCCAGCTCCCAAAACTCACCCCGCAAATAGTTGTACGCCGTGCTCGCTTGCGCAGCGTAAGACGCAATCATTAAGCCCTCAAGGAACTGGAACGGATTGCGCTCCATAATCTCGCGGTCTTTAAAAGTGCCGGGTTCTGACTCGTCAGAATTGGCAACCACGTAGCGCGGAAAGCGATTGCTAAGAAAGGACCACTTGACGCCGGTGGGGAAACCCGCGCCGCCGCGGCCGCGCAAGCCACTGGCCTTGATCAGATCGATCACGGCTTGTGGAGTCATGCTGGTTACAACAGTGCGGTACGCATCAAAGCCGCCGCTGGCTTGGTAAGCAGCCAGCTGATTGATGTTCTCCAGGCCGGGCAACCGGTGGCGCAAGACTACGTGTTCTATCATGTTAATTCTCCCCGCTATTCCGTTTGAAGCTTGGCCACCAAGGCCTTCACGCTCTCCAGCGTTTGGTTTTCGTGAAATGTCAGCCCGGCACCGTTTTGAACCTGAAACATGGGCGCGCGATCGCATGCTGCCAGGCACATCACACCCTCCACCGTCACCTTTCCGTCAGCGGTGGTGCCGCCCATCTCCACACCCAAATGCGCGCACACCGCGGCCGCAAATTCGTCGGCGCCCCGCAAAGCGCACGGCAAGTCGGTGCAAATTTGAATGCGGTGCCTGCCGGCCTGCTTGTCGTAGTACAGCGTATAAAAGCCCACAATCGATGCCACCTGCGTCGGCGCAATCTCACACAGCACCGCAACTTCATCTATTGCGGCTGCCGGCACATAATTTTCCGCGCGCTGCGCCAGGTACAGCAGCGGCATCACCGCCGAGCGCTTATTGTCTGCGGGGTAGCGCGCCAGGATCGCGGCAACCTCATCGGGGTATTTTTGCAATAGGCTCATGGTGATCAGTGTGCGCTAGTGAATTTAATTGAAATTGCTAGCGGTCAACATCGCCAAGCACAATATCAATCGAGCCAATTATTGCAACCAGGTCTGCCACCAGATAACCCCTGCTAAGCCAGGAAAGCACCTGGAGCGTATTGAATGACGGCGTGCGGAAGTGCACGCGGCGCGGATTTGGTCCGCCATCGCCGGCCAGCAGGCAGCCCAGTTCGCCGCGCGGCGACTCGGTGGCAGCATACACTTCGCCGTCCGGCGCCGGAAAGCCATCGGTCCAATACTTGAAATGATGGATCACCGCTTCCATACTGCGGCCCAGCTCCGCCCGCGGCGGCGGCGCAAATTTGCGGTCAGAGGTAATGAAGGGGCCGGGCTTCAGCAGGCGCAGCCCCTGCCGGATAATCTTGATCGATTCGCGAAACTCGCGCATGCGCACGCGGTAGCGCGCGTATACATCACAGCCGGTTTCCAACGGCACCTCAAACTCAAAGTTTTCGTAGCCGGAATATGGCATTGCACGCCGCACATCGAAGTTCACGCCCGAGCCGCGCAGCGCCGGGCCCGTCATGCCCCACGCCAGCGCTTCATCGCCATCCACAATGCCAATGTCGATTGTGCGCGCCAGATAAATCGGATTCTTGTCCAGCAGGCGCTCATAGTCATCCAGCTTTCCGGGAAGGTAATCGAGAAACGACTCGACCGCCGCCGGAAACTCGGCGGGCACATCGCGCCACACGCCGCCGGGGCGAATGTACGAGGTCATCATGCGCTGTCCGCCGATCAGCTCGAACAAATCCATGATGCGCTCCCGGTCGCGGAAGCAGTAGATGAGGATGCTGCTGGCGTTCAGGTCAATCGCGGAAGTGCCCAGCCACACAAGATGCGAGGCAATGCGCTGCAGTTCCGCACAGATGACGCGCAGCACCTGTGCGCGCTCCGGCACTTCAATTGCGCACAGCTTCTCAATCGCCAGGCAATACGTCAGGTTGTTGCCCATGTTGTTGAGGTAGTCCATGCGGTCGGTCATCACCAGCGCCTTGAGGAAGGTTTTGGCCTCCATGTTCTTCTCAATGCCGGTGTGCAGGAAGCCCACGTCTGGAATGCAAGACACCACCTCTTCGCCGTCCAGCTCCAGCAACAGGCGCAGTACGCCATGCGTACTGGGATGCTGCGGCCCCAGGTTCAGCAGCATGGTCTCGCCCGTAGCTGCGCGCGGACTGAAGAGATGCTTCAGCTCCTCCACCGTGGTTTCAAGTTCGCGAACCTGGCTCATGTGGTTATTGCCGTGCGGCTAACTGGTCGCATATTTCTTGCGCGCATCGATCTCACGCTTATTAAATGTGAACTGCACTTCTTCGTAGCCCAGCGGATAGTCTTTGCGATGCGGGTGCCCCTCCCAATCTGCCGGCATCAAAATGCGGCGCAGATCCGGGTGGCCTTCAAAGCCGATGCCCATCATGTCAAACGCCTCGCGCTCGGGCCAGTTGGCCGACGGCCAGATTCCGGAAATGCTTGGCGCAACCGGCTCAGCGCCGGGCAGCAACACCTTCAGGCGCAGGCGCGTGTTCTGCACCAGTGCATACACAATGTAGAAAAGTGCGAAGCGCGGCTCCTGCGGAGAATAATCCACCGCGCCAATGTCCACCAGCACGTTGTAGCCAAGTGCGGGCTCGTCGCGCAAGTACCGGCACACTGCCACCAGGCTGGCACTGTCAATCTGCAGCGTAATGTCCCCGCGAAACTCCGCCTTGCCCAGCACGCCGTGCGGAAAGCGCTCTTGCAGCGCGCTAATAGTCCGCTCTAAATGGCTCACTATCAACTCCGGATGCTATGCCCAGCGCGCGAGTTTCTCGCCGCGCACTTTCTCGTGCAACTTAAGGAAGCCGTCAATGAGGGCCTCAGGGCGCGGCGGACAGCCGGCAATGTAAACATCGACCGGCACCACCTCATCCACTCCCTGCACCAACGCGTAATTGTTGAACACGCCGCTGCAAGAAGCGCAGTCGCCCATGCTGATCACCCACTTTGGATCCGGCATTTGGTCGTACAGGCGGCGCAGCACTGGCGCCATCTTGCGTGTGACACGCCCGGCCACAATCATCAAGTCCGCCTGGCGCGGCGAGGCGCGCATCAGCTCCATGCCAAAGCGCGACGCGTCGTAGGTGCCGGCTTGTGTTGCGATCATCTCCATTGCACAGCAGGCCAGGCCAAACAGCATCGGCCAGATTGCGCCGGCGCGGCCCCAGTTCACCACGGTCTCCAGAGAAGTAGTAACCACGCCCATGTTGCCCAGCTTTTGTTCTGCGCCCATTTATTTCACGCTCCAGATCCCGGCAAGGACTCTATTCCCATTCCAGCGCACCGCGCTTCCAAACATACACATAGCCCACCAGCAATATTGCAACAAACACCAGCATCTCCAGCAGCCCAAACATGCCAAGTTTGCGCAACACCACTGCCCACGGTAAAAAGAACACCACCTCAATATCAAACAAGATGAAAAGCACCGCCACAAGGTAGTAGCGCACGGGCACGCGACGCACAGCCTCACCAATTGGAGTCATGCCGGACTCATACGGCATCAGCTTCTCGGGGGTGTCACGGCGCGGGCCAAGCATGTGCCCCAAAAATGCGACCAAGCCTGCCAATCCAACGGAAACCGCCAGATAAATGCCGACCGGCAAGTAATCTTGGATGAGCAGCTGAACTGGCACGGATGGTATCGCTAGTGAAAACCGCTTGTACTTTTATTTACAAACGTGCGTGTAGTTTATCACAATCTACGAAACGGCTGCCCAATTGCAGGCGGGTGCACGGTTGGCGGCCTAGGAAAAGTGCCCGCGCAGGTCTCCGCCGCGGCTGGGGTTGCGCAACTTTCGCAGTGCTTTGGCTTCAATTTGGCGCACGCGCTCACGCGTCAGGTTAAGTGTGGATCCAATTTCCTCAAGGGTCCGGATTTTGCCATCCGTAAGCCCATAGCGCATATCAATTATCCGGCGCTCATTTTCCAACAGCAGGCCCAAGCTCTGGCGTATGGCATCCCGTGTCCCGTTCGCAGATGCTTGCTCGCTCACCGCGGCCACGCCAGTATCTGCAGTAATGTCAGCGAGTTCTCCGTCAGCCTCAGTTCTTCCCATGGGGGCATCCAGAGACACCGTTTCTTCTGTGAGCTGGATGGTCTTGATAATCTTGCGCTTGGCAAGATCCAGCTTGTGTTTCAGTTCCGGCTCCATGATGCCCGTGCCCGCCAGCGCCAGGCGCGCCGCGTCAATCTCTGCCGGCGCGAACTCCTCAATTTCAAGTGCCAGCTCTTCCAAGCGCGGTTCCCGGCCCAACTGCTGCGTCAAGTGGCGGCGCGCCCGGTTGATGCGGTTGATGGCCTCAGTCATGTGCACCGGAATGCGGATGGTGCGTGCCTGGTCTGCAATAGAGCGTGTGATGGACTGCCGGATCCACCACGTGGCATACGTACTTAACCGGAAGCCGCGTGCCGGGTCATACTTCTTCACGCCTTTCATCAAACCAATATTGCCCTCTTGAATCAGGTCAAGCATCGACATGCCGCTGGAAAAATAACGCTTGGCCACGCTGACCACCAGGCGCAAGTTGCTGCGCACCAACGTATCGGTGGCTTGTTCAGAGTGGCGCTGCACTTCGGCCGCGTCCCACGGCACTGCACCGCGCTTTGGCAGCATCACCTCCAGCACGGAAGCGGCCGGCAGGCTGCGCGCGCGTGTGACCTTGCGCGCCAGTTCCACCTGCACATTCAGCGGCAGCAAATACAAGCCGCGCACAACATACAGCAAACTCTCCGCCACAACATTCCAGGCCGGGTCGGTTCCCCAGCGCCCGTTATGCAGCCAGCCCCGCACCACCGAATGCGCCGGCCAACCGCGGCCAATGCGCAGTGTGGTTGCCTCCTCTAGCACAGCGGAAAAATTCAGCGGCTGCCCCGCTGCGCGCTTGCGCTCCTTTGCAAGCAAACTCCAATGCGCACTGATGGCCGCCCAAAGCCGCCGCAGCAGCTCCTTGTCGCTGCTTGCCGGTCCCCGGCCATCCACACCCTCAGCTTTGATTTTTGTAAACCAATGTTCAGCCGAAATTTGAAGCGCAAGCCACAGTTCTTGCTCGCCGGTTAGCAGTTCGCCACGCCCAATCTCGCGCAGGTACATGCGCACCGGGTCATCGGCAGCAGCCAGCGCTGCTTCGCCGATGGAGGCTTCTTCGTCGGCCGCGCTTCCCAAATCCGCGCCGTCATCTTCATCTTCAACTTCATCTTCATCCTCGCCTTCAAATTCGGTTTCGGATTCACTTTCAGCTTCCGATCCTGAATCAGCACCCGCTGCAACCTGCCTGCCCGCTGCATTCAGGCCGGCAGTGTTGCGAAGCAGCCACGCGTGTGCACCGTCGGCCAGGTCGGTTGCGCTGCTGTCGGCCGCAGGGCCAAGCACCTTTTTTATAAGTGCTGGCGAGTGCCGCGGCTTCGGTTTTGGGGCGGATTTTCGGGGTGGCATGCGAATGGCTAAGTTTACAGTCCACTGGAAATTTTGTCGCGCCGCGAGACCGGCGCCAGATACCTTTGGATGCGCTGCAGCCCCAAGGTCAGTGTGCCGGCATTGTGTTCGGGATTTTGTTCGCCTACATCCGGCACTGCCCCATCCTGCTCGGCAATAAACTGCAGTTCGGTGAGGCGCTGCCGGATTGCACGCTGGCGCAGGCGCACTGCCGAATTCACCAAGTCCCGCTGCACGCGTTCTTCGGGCGATGCCGATTTCCGGCCAAGCTCCAGCAGTGCCTGCAGTATATCTGCCAGGGCGGGCTCAATATGCGCGTTTAGATAATCCTGCGGCTCCGCGTCCATTTGCTCCAGCGCTGAAGTTAACTGCTGGAACACCAAACTGTATTGCGTCTCGGCGAAGTCGTTGCGGCCAAGCACCGGCTGCTGCAGCTCGCGCAGCTGGCGGTTGATCTGCGCCAGCTGCCCCGGCGCATTCACCAGCGCCGCCAGGCAATGGGTCTCAAGCGCGTTCAAGCTGGTGGTGGCCGGCTCCACGGCTGCCGCCAGAGCAGCTGCCGCCGGCAAAGGCTGCGGGCGCAGCTGACGCGGGCTTGCAGTCTGCACCAGCGTGCGTTCATCCACTTGCAGCAAGCGCGCCAGTTTTTGAATGTACGCGCCACGCTCGGTCGGGTGGCTCACATCCTGAATGATCGGCAGCAGAACATCACTCAGCTCCGCCTTCACTTTGGCGCTTTTCAAGTCACGCCCCGCAGCCAGCGTGTTCATCACAAAATCCACAACCGGCTGCGCGTTGGCAACTGCAGCACGCCAGGCATCCGGATCTTTGGCAATCAACTCATCGGGGTCCATGCCCGCCGGCAGCGCTGCCACGCGAATATCCAGCTTCAAGCGCGCTTCATTGCGCACCAGCCCGCGCGGATCAAAAGCCGGCGTCTCCTCGCGCTCGCCATCCTCGCGCGCAACATTCAAGCTGCGCATCACGGCCTGTGCACCGGCAGCGTCCGCGTCCAGCGCCAGCACAATGCGCGGATTGCCGCTGCGCACCAATTGCAGCTGGCGGTCGCTGAGCGCTGTTCCCATCGGCGAGACCACATTCACAAACCCGGCCTGGTGCGCGCCAATCACATCCATGTAGCCTTCCACCAGCACAGCTTCGCGCTGGTCCAACACGGCCTTGCGCGCAAAGTCCAACCCGTAAAGCAGCGCGCCCTTCGTGAACAACTCCGTTTGCGGCGAGTTGAGGTACTTGGGGTTGTCCGCGGGATTTAGCGCCCGCGCGCCAAAACCAACCGTGCGCCCCTCGCGGTCGCGAATGGGAAACATGAGCCGGTTGCGAAACCGGTCGCGCGGCGGGCCGTCATCAGTCTGGTTGATCAGGCCCGCCGCAGCCAGATCCTCGATTGCGTAGCCACTCTCGCGAAAAAACTTCAAGCCGGCATCCCAGCTGTCAGGTGCATAGCCGAGCACAAAGCGCTGCTGCAGCGCGGGTGTGACGCCGCGGCCTTCCAGATACTCGCGCACGCTGCGCGCAGCCGCGCTGTTCAGCAGCGCATTATGGTAATAGTTGGCGGCACCGGCCAGCACGGTGCGCAGCCGGTCCTGCACCGCAGATTGTTCCGCAGCGCGCGGGTTGGGCGGAGCCAGCTCCACACCGGCGCGCTTGGCCAGCCGCTGCACCACCTCAGAAAAAGTAAGCCCTTCGCGGCGCGTGACAAACTCAAAGACATCCCCGCCGGTATTGCATGCGCCAAAACAGCGCCAGCGCTGCGTGTCGGCCCACACATAAAAGGACGGCGTCTTCTCGTTGGGGTGGAACGGACAAAAACCGCTGTAGCCGCGCCCGGAGCGGCGCAGCTTAACGCTCTCGCCGATCAGCTCGACAATATCAATGCGCTCTCGGATGGCGTTCAGGTTGGACATTAGTTTGGCGCAGCGCTGCTGCTGACCGCGAATTCAACAATCATGCGTGCAGCCAAACCGGCAGATTGCGAAGGCATACCGCTGCGCCGCGCGCCACTAAAAGCCCTCCAGCTTTGAAAGATCTGCGATCCCGCTGCCCAATGCTGCCACGCGTTGCAGCAGGCCCAGCCGGTTGCTGCGCACCGCAGCGTCTTCATCCATCACAAGCACGCCCTCAAAAAATTTTACAACCAACGGGGCCAGCGGCTGGAATGCGCGCAGCAGCCCGTCCACCGTGCGGTGCTGCGCACAGGCGGCTTCCGCAGCCTGCAAGCCGCGCCACAAATCCTGCTCGGCTGGGTGCTGCAACGCAGCCGGCAGTACCGGCATTGTGCCGTCCAGTTCGCGCGTCATGCGGGCGCAGCGCGCAAAAGCCTCCAGCAGCGCTGCCCACTCTGTACGCGCCAGCCATGCTGAAAGCTGCCCGGCCGCCTGCTGCGCAGCGTGGGGATCATGCCCTTGCGCTGCGAGCACGGCCTCCACCACATCATGCCGGTGGCCGGCTTCCAGCAGCACTCCGCGCAGCCGGCCGGCGATGAAAGCCAGCGCGTCTTGCTGCGCTGTTGCGCCAACGGCCAGCGGCTGGCACGCGGCGCAAACTGCCAGCGCGTTGCGCAGATCCAACGCCTGCTCACGCCCCAGCAGAATTTGCACCACACCCAGCGCTGCGCGCCGCAAGCCAAACGGGTCCGCCGAACCGGTGGGCACCAAACCCAGTGCAAAAAGTCCGCACAGCGTATCCAGCCGATCGGCAAGTGCAACGGCCGCAGCCGCAGCTGTTTCGGGCAGCCGGTCGCCGGCAGCTTGCGGCCAGTAATGCTGCTCGATCGCCTGCGCCACGGCCGCCGGCTCGCCCGCGCGCAAAGCATATTCGCGTCCCATCACGCCTTGCAGCGCCGTCATCTCCACCACCATGCGGCTGGCCAGATCCGCCTTGCAGAGATGGGCAGCCCGCAGTGCAACCTGCAGCGCGCCGTTGGCAAGCTGCAGCACCGGCGCCAGGCGCTCAACAATTTGTTCCACGCGCGTGCTCTTGTCCAGCATTGAACCTAACTGCTCATGAAACGTGAGGCGGGCAAGCCGGTCGCGAAAACTTGCGAGGTCATGGCGCAAGTCATCGCGCACAAAATAACTGGCATCGGCAAAGCGCGCCCGAATAACATGCTCGTTGCCCTCAACCACCTGCGCCAGATTTACGGCATCGCCGTTGCGCACGCCCACAAAAAACGGCAGCAACCGGCCCGCCTGCCAAACCGGAAAGTAGCGCTGATGCTGCTTCATCACCGACACCAGCACCTCTTGCGGCAGATCCAGAAATGCTTCGTCAAACGCTCCTAAAAATGCGGTCGGGCACTCCACCAGATTGGCAACCTCGGCCAGCAGCGCAGCATCCGCCGCTAGCGTGCCAGCCACCTGCGCAGCCAGCTGCTGCGCCTGCTCCATGATGATGCGGGCGCGCGTTTCACGCTCGAGCACAATTCCATGCGCCAGCAAATTCTGGCGGTAAGTCCCCGCCGCCCCAATCTCAATTGCGTCTCCGCCCGGCGCCGCATCCGAGCGCAGCGCGCGCGAAGCACTGCCGGCTTGCAAGCCGCCCCACACAAAGGGCAGCGCCTGCGCATCAACCATTGCCGTGATCCAACGCACCGGCCGTGAGAACCCCGGCGCATCCCGCCCCGGCCGCCAGCGCATGCTCTTCTTAAACTCCAGCGCAGCAATGATGCGCGGCGCCAGTTCAGCCAGCACCGCAGCCAGCGGCTGGCCCTTGGCACGCACCAAAGCCACCACGTATTCGCCGCCGTCCATGCTGCGCCGCTGCAGCGCAGAAACCGCCACGCCCTTGCCGCGCGCAAAGCCCTGCGCCGCCTTGGTGGGCTGCCCCGCAGCATCAAACGCATTGCTCACCGCCGGCCCGCGCGCCACCGTCTCCGCATCCGGCTGCAGCGCCGGCAACCCGGCAATGCTCACCGCCAGGCGGCGCGGCGTTCCATTCACAACAATCTCGCCATGCGCCAGCCGTTCAGCCAGCAGCATTTGCGGCAGCATTAATTCCAGCTGCGCAATCGCGCCGTCCACATCCGCAGCGGGCAACTCCTCCGTGCCAATCTCAAGCAAAAAGGTGGCCGGCGCCTTTGCCAGCGGCAGCTGTAGTGCCGGCCCGGCTGCCGGCCCGGCAGCATCCGCCAGCAATGGATGGCCCAGCTCCGCGCGCTGCGCGCGCCACGCTTCGGCCACCTGCCGCGTCAGGTTGCGCATGCGCTTAAAAAACTGCGCGCGCTCGGTGACGCCCACCGCACCGCGCGTATCCAGCACATTGAATGCATGCGAGCAGCGCAGCACGTTGTCATAAGCCGGCAGCACCAGCCCGGCAGCCAGCACCGCCCGCGCCTCGCTTTCATAAGAATCAAACTGCGCGCGCAGGCGCTCGACATCCGCCACTTCAAAATAGTACTTGCTGTACTCCTGCTCAGACTGCAGGTTTACATCCGCGTATGTGACTGCGGCACTCCAGCGAATATCCCGAAAGCCGCGCACGCGCTGCAGCGCAATCAGAATGCGCTCCAGGCCGTAAGTGATCTCGACCGAAACCGGATCGAGCACCAGCCCGCCCGCCTGCTGGAAGTAGGTGAACTGCGTGATCTCCTGCCCATCCAGCCACACCTCCCAGCCCAGGCCCCATGCACCCAGCGCGGGCGACTCCCAGTTGTCTTCCACAAAGCGCACATCATGCGCGGCCAGATTCAAGCCCAGCGCCTGCAGCGATTCCAAATACAGTTCTTGCGGATTGCCGGGGTCCGGCTTGAGGATCACTTGATACTGAAAGTGCTGCTGCAAGCGGTTGGGGTTCTCGCCATAACGCCCGTCATCGGGCCGGATGGACGGCTCCACATACGCAACGTTCCACGGCTCAGGGCCCAGCACGCGCAGCGCCGTCGCCGGGTTCATTGTGCCGGCACCCACCTGATGGTTGTAGGGCTGCCAAATGAGGCAGCCGTGCTGCGCCCAGAAGCGGTCGAGCGCCATCACCACTTCTTGAAAAGTCAGGCTAGCAGACATGCTTGAGATCGGGGGTAATCGTTGCGCACAGCAACGGGTCAGGCGCGTTGCAAACTGCTGCCCAGGTGCAGCCGGCTGCCCGCTGCTTACGCACTTGCAGTGCGCCGCACGTGGTTTAGAAAGTCCACCGACTTTAAGCTGCGCTCCAACGCGACGGTGATGTAGCGCAAAAGCAAAAGCTCCAACTCGCGCGCCACGCCCGGGCTCACGCGCAAATCCATCAGCCGCGAGTGCGGGCAACTTTCCATGTGGCGCAGCACCTTAAGTGCGCCGAGACTTATTGCCAGCGCGCCGGCGCGCCCGCTGCCACACGGCGGGCAGGCCACGCCGCCGGCAAGCGGGTCAAAATACTGCGCCCGCGCCGTGATCGCACAGCCGCGCACAACACAGCGGCGCAGCTCCGGCTGGTATCCCGCCAGCCCCAGCAGCTGGGCCTCAAAGTAGCGCGCGGTTAGTTCGGGCTGCGCCGATTCGGAAAGCCAGCCAAGCGCGGATGAAAATAATTGGTAGAGGTCCGGGCTGGATTCCTGCTCGGGCGTAAAGCGGTCCAGCAATTCAGCAAAGTAGGTGGCATAACTGCTACGCTCCAGATTCTCGCGGACGGGGCGATGCGCAGCAATCGTGTCCGCTTGCGTTAACAGATGCATATCGCGGCCCTTGGACAGCAGCATGTCCGAGCGCACGAACAGCTCCACATGGCCCGCTTTGCGGCTGGTGGCGCGCCGCACGCCCTTGGCAAGCACCCGCAGCTTCCCGAGCATGGGCGTGACGAGCGTCAGCATGCGGTCCGCCTCGCCAAACTCCTGCTGGCGCAGCACAATCGCTTCCGTCTTTACCGTGCGCGCCCGCAACATGCGGCAAGTATACCAACGCGACCGAATTGAACAGGATTATTTGCGCTGCCGCAGCGCACCGGACACAATTTTCGTGTGGATGCTGCCCGTCAGCGGGAGCCGACACTGCGCACGCAACCGTGCAGCTAGCGTGGCGCGTGCGCAGCCCGCAGTGCAAGTGCGCTACACCAAATGCTGCGGGAGAAAGGCTTCCGGCAGCAATGCTGCCAGAGTGGTCATCAGGCGCACGCTGCCATCCGTATCAGCCAGGATGACAGTCATGTTGTAGCCAAACTCGGCCAGCACCTGCCGACAAACGCCGCATGGTGCTCCTGCGCCGCGTGTGGCCACTGCGACGGCCACAAACTCGCGCTCGCCTTCCGACACGGCTTTGAAGACTGCGGTGCGCTCCGCGCACACGCCGGCGGGATAGGCAGCGTTCTCAACATTTACGCCGTCATAGATGCGGCCGGATGCGGCCAGCAAAGCTGCGCCCACCGGAAATTTCGAGTAAGGCGCATACGCCCAGTCCATCGCCGCCACGGCGCGCTGCACCAGCTCAGCCTGCTGGTCGGCAGTTGGCGCGGCAGCCGCCGTCACACCACCACCCTGCACACAGGTTCTCGACCATCAAAAATGCTATCCATCTCAACTGCCTCCCGCGGGCTTTGCTTCCGGTGGCGTGCGCTTAATTACCCGCGCCGGCACACCCACAGCCAGTGCATCCGCCGGAACATCGTGCGTCACCACGGAACCCGCGCCAGTGCGGCCGCGTTCGCCAATCGATACCGGCGCCACGAGCAGTGTGTCACTGCCAATGTAGGCATCGTCGCCCACCACCGTGCGGTGCTTCTTCTGATCCATGCCAAAGTTGCAGGTGATCGTGCCGGCGCCGATGTTGGTGCGCGCACCAATCTGCGCATCGCCAATGTAACTGAAGTGTCCCATCTTCACGTCCGGGCCAAGGTAGGAGTTCTTGACCTCGCCAAAATTTCCCATGTGCACGCCACGCGCCAGATGTGCACCCGCGCGCAAATGCGCAAAGGGGCCGATGCGCACGTCTTCTTCCACCACCGCCGACTCAATCACAGAGCATTCAATGCGGCAGTTCGCACCGACGCTGCTGTCACGCACAATACTGTTGGGGCCGATGGTGCTGTGCGCACCCACACTGGTGGTGCCGCACAAATGCGTGTTCGGCAGAATGACGCAATCCGGAGCGAGCTGCACGCCCGGCTCAATGTAGGTACTTGCCGGATCCAGCAGGTGCACACCCGCCGCCATCCACTGCTGGTTGATGCGCATGCGCAGCGCAGTCTCCGCCTCAGCCAAATGCGCGCGGGTATTAATGCCGATCAGCTCGTCGGTTGCACTCAGCTGCACACTTGCCACATTGCGTCGTTGCGCCACGGCCACGCCCACCAAA
>CANNEJ010000008.1 GCA_947503585.1 Anaerolineales bacterium
GGGTGCTGGCAGCGGCGTGTGCGGGCGGCTGGCTGGTGCTGCTGCTTGTGATCGGACGCAGTCCGCGCTTTGCGCGCCTTGCAGATTACACGCAGGGGCCGGTGTTCTTTCGGTTGCAGCTGTGGCGCAGTGCGCTGGCAATGGTGCGGGATGCGCCGCTGACCGGCGTGGGGTTGGACAACTTTCTATACGCATACCGCGGCCGCTACATAGCACCGGCTGCGTGGCAGGAGCCCAACCTTTCGCACGCACACAACTGGCTGCTGGATTTTGCAACGCGGCTGGGATTGCCCGGCCTGCTGCTGGCGGGTGCAATGCTGGCCGGCTTTGGGCAGCAAGCGCGGCGCGCGCTGGGTGGCCTGCGCGACCCCGCCACGCGTGCGCTGGCAGTGGGCCTTTGCGCTGCAATGGTGAATGTGCTGGCGCACGGTTTGGTCGATGCGTCTTATTGGTTTGTGGATTTGGCTTTCGTGTTCATGCTTATTTGCGGATTGATGGCGCAGCTGGGGCACATGGTAAACTCGCCTACACCAGCTGCGCAAGCTCCACCAGCAACTTCGCGCGGCAGCTGATTACCTGATGCGCATCCTCATTACCGGCGGCGCGGGCTTTGTGGGCTCGCATTTGTGCGACCGCTTGCTGGGCGACGGCCACCATGTGATTGCGATGGACAACCTGATCACTGGCAGCCGCGCCAATGTGGCGCACCTCAGTGCGCATCCAAAATTTGAACTGCTGTTGCACAATGTGGCACAGCACATTGCCATGCCGCAGCCGGTCAGCGTTGTGCTGCACTTCGCGTCGCCCGCCAGCCCTTCGCAAACTGCGCCCACCGGATATTTGCAGCTGCCCATTCAAACTTTGAAAGCCGGCGCGCTGGGCACGCTCAATGCACTGGGCGTTGCCAAGGCGTATGGCGCCCGCTTTCTGCTGGCTTCCACCTCTGAGGTTTACGGCGACCCGCTGGAGCATCCGCAGCGCGAGAGCTACTGGGGCAATGTGGATCCCGTGGGGCCGCGCAGTGTGTATGACGAGGCCAAGCGTTTTGCCGAGGCGCTCACCATGGCCTACCATCGCACGCACGCGGTGGACACGCGCATCGTGCGCATCTTCAACACCTTTGGCCCGCGCATGGCGCTGGATGACGGGCGCGTGGTGCCAAACTTTGTGGGGCAGGCACTGCGCGGCCAGCCGCTGACAGTTTATGGAGATGGTGCACAGACGCGCAGCTTCTGCTACGTGGATGATCTGGTGGATGGCATTTTGGCGCTGCTGGAAAGCAGCGAGCACATGCCGGTGAACATTGGCAATCCGCATGAAGTGACCATCCGCGAATTTGCCGAGCTGATCAACAACGCCACCCGCAATGCGGCCGGCATCGTGTACGAAGACCGGCGCACGCAGGGGGACCCACAACAGCGCCAGCCGGACCTGACCCGGGCGCGCACGCTGCTGCATTGGGAGCCGCGTGTGGATCTGGCAGAAGGCTTGCGCCGCACCATCAACGCCTTCCGCGTGCGCTTGCAGGAGCCGGCCCCGGCGTAAGCCGGCCGGCTGCCATTGCGCCCGCATTGCGGGCGCTGCTGTTTGCGCTGCGCTTTTGCAATGCGGCGTTTCTCCTTCCTCGGGCGGTTTTCACTGGGCTTGCTGCTGCTGGCAGCAGCTGTGCTGCTGCTGGCGCTGGGCCAGCGCGCCGGCGGGCTGCGCGCCGCGCTCACGCGCGTGCTCACGCCGCTGCAGCAATTTGTGGCGCAGCAAACGCTGCCGCTGCGCCAGCCGGGCAGCAGTGGTGCACCTGCCCCGGTGCTCACGCAGGTGGCCGAATTACAGGAGCGCGTCAGCAGCCTGCAGGGCGAGGTGACGCGCCTGCGCGAATCTGAAAGCCAGCGCCTGCTGCTGGCGCAGCTGCTCAAGCTGGCGCGCTCCAATCCGGAGTACAGCTATCTGGCAGCGCAGGTGATTGGGCGCGATGTGAGCCCCTACCTTCAGTACGTACTGGTGGACCGTGGCCGCGCGGATGGCTTGCTGCCCGACATGCCTGTGCTGGCAGCCGATGGCCTGGTTGGCATTGTCACCGAGGCCACGGCGTCCGCAGCCAAGGTGCTGCTGATCACGGACCCGACGCTGGTGGTAAACGTGCGCGTGCAGCGTTCGCGGGTGGAAGGCCAGCTGCGCGGCAGCGGGCCGGGCTTGTTGCGCCTGGATTTTTTGCCGATGGAGGCGCAGCTCGAAGCCGGGGATCAACTCGTGACATCCGGTATTGGCGGAAAATTTCCGCCTAATCTGCAGGCGGGCACCATTACCTCTGTGCGCCGGCGCGACTACGACGTGTTTCAGGAGGCGGATGTGCAGTCGGCGATAAACTTTTCCAATCTGGAACTGGTGCTGATCATTACCAACTTCACGCCGCTGGATCTGGCGCCGTTGCTGGCAACGCCTGCGCCGGCAACGCCATGACGCAGCTGTTGCTGGGCATTGGCCTGCTGCCGCTGGCGGCGCTGCTGCAAAGCAGCGTGCTGCCGCACTTGCCGTTTCCGGCGCTGCGCCCGGACTTGATGCTGGTGATTGTGCTGGCATGGAACCTGGCGCGCAGCCACCGCGACGGGCTGCTGTGGGCGTTTGCCGGCGGCTTGCTGCTGGACACACTTTCTGCCGGGCCGTTCGGGGCCATGCTGCTGGCGCTGTTTGTGGTGAGCCTGACGGCAAATTTTATTGGCGCACCGCTTTGGAATGCGAACCCGCTGCTGCCGCTGCTGGGCACTGTGGCGGGCGTGGTTATGTACCATGCCATCTACGCGGGCGTGCTGTGGTTGTGGGGCTGGCAGCTGGACTGGCGCGCGGCAGCCATCAGCGTGGTACTGCCCGCTGTTTTTTTGGACACGGCATTGATGCTGCTTGCCTATCCGCTGGCGCGCCGCATCGCCCGCAGCATTGCGCTGCCGCAGGTCTCGCTCTAGCAATCCGCCGTGCAGAACACCACCACCAGCATTGCCCCCGGCCGCATCTGGAGTTTTTATGTTGTGATTGCGCTGGCATTGCTGGGGGCTGCGTATCAACTGGTGCGTTTGCAGGTTACCGGGTTTGATGCGTTTGCAGAGCGGGCGCTGGACAACCGCCAGCAGCGCCTGACACTGCCGGCGGCGCGCGGCGTGGTGTACGACCGCAATGGAGTGCTGCTGGCACAAAATGTTCCAGCGATCAGCGTCTCGATTACGCCGGCGTTTTTGCCGGAAGATGCCGGACGCCTGGCAGAGCTTTATGCGCGCTTGTCTGAGCTGACGGGCGTGCCCATTGCCACGCCGCCGCTGGACGCGGGCAATGCAACCGGCAATCGCATCGGCGATGACTCGCCTCCGCCGGGCATTCAAGAGCTGGTATTGTTACAGGAGACGACTGCGCCGTACCGGCCGGTGGTGATTGCGCCGGATATTACGCGCGAGCAGGCGCTGGTGCTGGGCGCGGAGCTGCGCAACCTGCCGGGCGTGCAGCTGGAGGTGCGCGCGCTGCGCGACTACCCCACCGGTGCGCTCACCGCGCATGTGGTCGGCTACATGGGACCGATCACAGAAGACCAGGCTGACTATTATGTGGATCTTGGCTTTGATCCGGCGCGCGACCGCATTGGTTATGCCGGCATTGAGAACCGCATGCAGGACGTGATGGCCGGCAGCAATGGCTATAAAGAAGTGGAGGTGGATGTGGCCGGCCGCGAGCTGCGCACGCTGGGCGAGGGGCAGGCGCCGGTGCCTGGCCAAAGTGTGGTGCTGACGATTGATGTGCGCCTGCAGGCTGCGGCTGAGGCAGCCCTGTCCAACCGCATGAAAATTGAAAACCAGATTGCGCAAGCGGACACCAACCCATTGCGGCCGCCGCAGCCCGTAACTAACGGCGTGGCAATTGCCATCAATCCGCAAACCGGCGAAGTGCTGGCAATGGTCTCGCTGCCCACCTACGACAACACCATGTTTTCGCGTTTCATTCCCGCCACCTACTACCAGGAGATGGCGGACCACCCGTACAAGCCGCTCTTCAACAATGCCATCAGCGGTGAATATCCGCCGGGCTCCGTGTTTAAGGTGGCCGTGGCGGCGGGCGCGCTGCAGGAAGGCATTGTCACCGCCGACCAGATGATCTTTGATCCGGGCGAAATCATCATTACCAACCGCTACTTTCCCAATGACCCGGGCAAGACGCGGCGCGTGGTTTGCTACAACCGCGCCGGCCATGGGGATGTGAATTTTATTCGCGGCATTGCGGTGTCATGCGACGTTTACTTCTATGCGCTGGGTGGCGGATATGAAGCCGGCGGGGTGACGGACGGCGGCCTGGGCATTGACCGGCTGCACAAGTACGCAACGATGCTGGGCTTCGATCAGCTGACGGGCATCGAGCTGCCGGGTGAGCGCAAGGGCCTGATACCCACGCGGGATTGGAAGCGCCTCAATATTGGCGAGAACTGGTCGACGGGCGACACGTACATTGCATCGATCGGGCAGGGCTATGTGTTGTCCACGCCGCTGCAAGTGCTGATGGCTCACACGCCGTTCATCAATCGCGATGGCTTTGTGCGCAAGCCCACGCTCATCCGTGAAGTGCGCGATGGCGAGGGCAATGTGCTGCGCACGGCCAGCGTGCAAAATAATTCGCAGACGGCGTTGACGCCCTATGTGATTGAACAGGTGAGCCAGGGGCTGCGCCAGGTGATGATCGATGGCACGGGCAAGAACCTGGCTGTGGAGGGGATTGTCCTGGGGGGCAAGTCCGGTACGGCGGAATACTGCGACAACGTGGCGCAGGCTGCCGACCGCTGCCAATTCGGCTCGTGGCCGGCGCATGCCTGGATGCTGGCCTACGCGCCCTATGAAAAACCGGAGATTGCAGTCGTGGTGTTTGTGTACAGTGGCGAGGAAGGCTCAACAGTGGCCGGCCCCGTGGCACAAGAAATTATTGACGCCTACTTTGTGCTGAAGGGTATGTCCCCGGCTGCCGGCTGAGCCGGCACGCGCCGCGCTGCGCCGCGCAGCAACCATGAACCGATCACAACTTTACAACGCAGCTGCACCGGCTGTGCTGGGCGGCGCATATGGCGCTGGCCTGGCGCGTGCGCTGCTTGAGTACGACACCGCCCGCTTTGGCGCACTGGGCGAGCTGTGGGCGGTGGCAGCGCTGGTGCTGGCGGGTGCACTGCTGGTGCCACTGGGGTGGCGGATGGCAGACCAATGGCTGCTGCGCGCTACCCGAACGCAAGCAGGCGAAACCGATGTGACGGCCGCAGCGTGGACACAGCTGCCGCTGCTGCTGGGTGCGCTAAACGCAGTGTTGCCGGATGTGGTGCCGTTGCGCGGCGTGAGCCTGGCGGGCGGCGGAGCCGCACTGGCACTGGCCGCGCGGGCTGCGCTGCTGCTGTACCAGCTGCAGCACGCACATTGGCTGCAGCGCGCTGCGCCGTTTGCGCTGGCACTGCTGGCCGGCACACTGTATTGGCGCACCCTCGCACCCGCAGTTGGCCCGGCGGACACTTTTGAATTTCAGGTGAATGTGCTGCGCCTGGGCATTTCCCATGGCAGTGGGTACCCGCTCTATATTCTGCTTGCCAAACTGTTCAGCTGGCTGCCGGTGGGTGGCACAGCTGCCTACCGCATCAATCTTTCAGCAGCGGCGTTTGGCGCTGGCGCAGTTGCGGTTGCATATGGCGTGGCCCGGCGCATGGGTGCGCGCTCCGGCGCCGCGGGTTTGGCTGCGCTGGCGCTGGCCACCGCACCCGCTTTCTGGCAGCGCGCGGTGGAGGCGGAGGTGTACACACTGCACGCGCTGCTGTTTGGCACGCTGCTGGGCCTGCTGCTTGCACTGCCCGCGGGCGCCGCAGGTGCGCCGCAGCTCCGCTGGCTCTTTCTGCTCTTTGGGCTTGCGCTGGCAAACCACCTGACAACCGGAGTGCTGCTGCCGGCACTACTGGCAGCGTTGTGGCTGCAATCGCGGCGCGCGGTGGCAGCGCGGGTGTGGTTGCAGTGTGCTGCGCTGCTGCTGCTCGGGCTGTGCCTTTATCTTTATCTGCCGCTGCGCTGGCCAGCGCTAAACCATGGCGAAGTGCTCAGCCTGCAGCAGTTCCTGCAGTTTTTTACCGGGGCGGAAGCGCATGGCGCGCTGCGCCCGCTGCAAGCCATCACTGAACCGGGGCGCTACTGGATTGTGGGGCGCAAGGCGCTGGACCAATACGGCTGGGCGGGCGCGCTGCTGGCAGCTGTGGGCCTTGCAAGTTATCTGCGCCATAACTTGCGCGGTGCAATTATTACGCTGCTGGCGTGGGGCGGGACGGCTGCATTTGCGCTGTCGTTCTATGTGCCCGATCCGGATTACTCGTCATTTCTTTTGCCGGCGCATTTTGTGCAGGCGCTCTGGATGGCTCTGGGTGTGACGGCAATCTTGCGTGCGCCGATAGGGGCAGCGTGGCCGCAGCTGGCGCTGGCGGCATTTGCATTGCTGCCGCTGTCCGGTTTCTGGCGCAACTTTAGCGCGGTGGACCAGTCTGCGGACTGGCGCGCGGACCAGCAGGCGCGCAGCACACTGGCGCTGCCGCTGCGCCAAGGCGCTGCCATTTTGGCGGACAGCGAGCGCATGCCGCCGCTGTTCTATCTGCAAGTGGCGGAGCACCGGCGCCCGGACCTGGACATAAGCGTGCTGCCCGATGAAGCTGCTTATCGCAGCGATCTTGCGGCGCGGCTGGCGCGGGGCCAGGCGGTGTACCTTGCGCGTTATTTGCCGAATCTGGCAGCGGAGTATTTGCTGCAGTCGGTGGGCGGGCTGGTGGAAGTGGATGCGCAGCTGCCGCCGGCGCCGGCCGCATTTGCGGCGCAGTTTGGCGACGCTGTGCGGCTGCATACGGCGCTGCTTGCCGGCCAGCCGGCCGCGGGCAGCGCGCTGGGGGTCACGCTGCAATGGTCCGCACTGCAGCCGGTGGATGGCAGCTATCTGGTGAACTTTCGCTTGCTGGATGCAGTTGGAGAAGAACGGCAGAGCTGGCCGGGCACAGTGCCTGTCGGGCGCATGTATCCCACAAATGCGTGGCGCCCCGGCGTGCTGATTGCTGACTGGCACGCGCTGCTGCTGGATGCTGCGTTGCCCGGCGGGCAATATGTACTGCAGGCAGCGCTGCTGCCTGCGTTTGGCAGCGCGGGCCTGGCAGTAAACGGTGGTGGCAATTGGGCGCCGGTGGCGGCGTTGCAAGTGCAGCGCGCTGCGCAGCCCATGGTCCCGGCTGTGGCTGCGCTGCAGCATTACGCGCCCGGCGTCTGGCTGCGCGGTTTTGATGCGCCGGCCAGTGTGCTGCCGGGCGCGCCTTTTGATGTGCTGCTGCATTGGACACAGCCGGCGCCGCAGGCCGGGACCGCGGCTGTTGAGTTTGTGGCGGGCAGTGCTGCACCGGTGCGCGTGAACCTGGCCGCGCATGGTGCTGCGCAGAACCTCACCACGCGCACGCAGCTGCGCGCTCCGGCTGCTGCCGGAGCATTCACATTGGCGCTGCAAGCACCCCCGGGCGGTGCTAGTTGTGGCTGGCTGCAATGGCCGCGCGGCCAGTGTGTGCTGGCAACACTGCAAGTGACAGCGCGCGGTGCACGCTCCGGCGTGGTCAACTTTGACGGGCAGCTCTTACTGGAAGAATTTGCCGTGCTTACGCCGCGGGTGCAGCGCGGGGCGGAAGTGCGCATTGCGGCGCAGTGGTACGCGCTGCGCCAGCCAACTGAGGACTATACCGAATTTGTACACTTGCTGGGGCCGGATGGGTTGGTGCATGGGCAGGTGGATACCTGGCCGGTGCAGGGCACGCGCCCCACCAGTAGCTGGCTGGCAGGCAGCACGGTAGCTGAAGAACTTGTGGTGCGGGTGCCGGCCGATGCGCCGCCGGGAGCCTACAAAGTGGAGGCGGGCTGGTACTTGCTGGAAACACTGCAGCGCCTGCCGGTGCTTGATGCAACCGGCGCCACGATTGACGATAAGCTGCTGACGGGCAGCGTGCAGGTTGTGCCCTGACGCTTGCCGGCGGCAGCCGCCTACCAGCCTGGTGTAGTTTGCATCGCGTCAGCCCAACTCCATGCGTATAAACATCACAAATTCAGGCTACTACTACGCCTTGGGCAGCTTGTATAATGAATATGCAACCAAAAACTTGCTGCTATAATTTTCTCCCCAACCATACGATAATGCCGGAATTAATTGCAGTTAAAGGAATACAGGAGGGTTTGCTTGTCACGCTGCCGTCGGGCGCATGGGCAGATCTGGAGCCGGTGCTGTACGCGCGCATGTGCAGGAGGAAGATCAGTTCTTCCGCGGCGCACGCATCATTTTACAAGTGGGCAAACGGGAGCTGAAGGCAGCCGACCTTGGGCGCTTGCGTGACAAGTTTGGTGATCTGGAAATTACGCTGGCGGCAGTGCTCAGCGAGGCGCGCCTGACGCAACAGGCTGCCAAGGCGCTGGGCCTGAAAACGCAGCTGGCAAAAACTCCCGCGCATGTGGCAGCGGCCGCTGTTGCAAAGCTGGAGCCGGGCCTGACCATGGCGGCTTTGATGCAGCAGACGCTGCGCTCCGGACGCACCATAAACCATGCCGGGCATGTGGTGGTGATTGGCGATGTAAATCCCGGCGCGGAAATTTTGGCCGGGGGCAGCGTGGTAGTCTGGGGCCGCTTGTATGGCGTGGTGCATGCGGGTGCGGCCGGTGATGCGGAAGCGATGGTGTGTGCGCTGGATCTCTCGCCACAGCAGCTGCGCATTGGAAAATTAATCACTACCTCGCCGGTGCGGCGCGGGCAGCCGGAGCCCGAGATGGCACATATTCGCGATGGCCAGATTGTGGCCGAGCGCTGGGTGCCGAAGGATAAATTCAAACGCCTCACATGAGGCTGGCTACGGAGAAGGAGCACGCATGGCAGCGAAAGTAATCACAGTAACCTCTGGCAAGGGCGGGGTGGGAAAAACCACAACAGTTGCTAATCTGGCTGCGGCACTGGCGGCCGAGGGGCAGCGCGTGGTTTGCATTGATCTGGACATAGGCCTGCGCAACCTGGATGTGGTGCTGGGATTGGAGAACCGCATTGTGTACGACCTCGTGCATGTGGTGGAAGGCTCCTGCCGCCTGCGCCAGGCAATGATCAAGGACAAGCGCGTGCCCGAGCTTTACCTGATTCCGGCTGCGCAAACGCGCGACAAATCAGCCGTGACCCCGGAAGACATGGTCCGCGTTTGCAACGAGCTGCGCGCGGACTTTGATTTTGTGTTTTTAGACTGCCCGGCGGGAATTGAAGCCGGCTTTCGCAATGCGCTGGCGCCGTCGGATATGGTGCTGGTGGTTACCAATCCGGAAGTGGCGGCAGTGCGCGACGCTGACCGCATCATCGGGCTGGTGGAAGCCGAGCAGAAAGGCCCGGCACAGCTGATTTTGAACCGCGTGCGCTATGCGATGGTGGAGCGCGGCGAAATGCTCAGCACCGAGGACGTGCTTGATATTCTGGCAATTGATCTGATTGGCGTGGTGCCGGAAGATCCGGCTGTGATCACCGCGGGCAACCTGGGCAGCCCGGCGTCGCTCGATAAGGAGCTGCTGGTGGGGCAGGCGTACCGCGATATTGCCGCGCGCTTGCTGGGCCGCGATGTGCCGTTTATGTCTTTGAAACCCAAGACCTGGTATCAGAAGCTGGGAACCTTCCTGAACGGAGGCGACACCAAATGACCAGCCCTTGGAGCGCAGCATTGCAACTGACGGTGGACAAAGTACTTGGCCGCAAGCACAGCGCAACAAATGCTAAAAGCCGCATCCGGGCGCTTTTGCCGTATGACCGCACGGACCTCAATCCCACGATCATGGAAAAGATGAAGGACGAGATTGTTGCGGTGATTGGCAAGTACGCGGCTGTGGATGTAGACCGGGCGGCAGTAAAAATGGTGCTCGACCATCACTCCCAGAGTTTGACGGCAGAGATCCCGCTGCGCACTGTGACCGGGCGTACCAAGCGCCCCGATACTTCCCCGGCTTAGGCTGCCCTAATGGCGCCGCTTGGGCGCATGTCTGTTCTGCGCGGGGCGCGCTCCGGCGCGCGCGGCCTGCTGCAGCAGTTTGATGTTGTGCTGCTGGGCCTCACTGCGCTGCTGGTCCTGTTTGGAATCTTGATGATCCGCTCCAGTGCGGCTGGCAGCCCCAGCCTGGAAGGGCTGGCTGCGCGCCAGGCCCAATATGCGCTGGCGGGCGCTGCGGTGGTGGCGCTGGGCCCCTTTGTCAACTATAAAACTTTGCAGGGACTGGCCGGCGGCATGTATGTATTGGCGGCTTTGCTGCTCGGCGCGATTTTGGCGGTGGGGACAACAGCTTTTGGCGCCCAGCGCTGGTTCGACTTCTTTGGCTTGTTCTTTGTGCAGCCTTCAGAGCTGGTGAAGATTGGCAGTGTGGTTTGGCTGGCAAGTTTTTTTGCGCGCCGGCGCGAGCAGATGCTGGAGTTTCGCTGGGTGCTCATATCACTTGGGTACGCCGGTTTTCCGGTGGTTATGGTGCTGCTGCAGCCGAACTTAAGTACGGCTGCCATGCTTGGCTTCATTTGGTTTGGCATAGCGTGGGCGGCTGGTTTGCGCTGGACGCATCTGGGCTTGCTCACGCTGCTGGCGGCTGCCAGCACGCCGCTGCTGTGGCTGGGACTGGTGCCGTACCAGCGTGCCCGCATCGCAAATTTTCTTTTTCCGGATATTGCCGGCGGCGCGCGCTACAACGTGGAACAGGCGCTCATCAGCATTGGCTCCGGCGGTTGGCTGGGCCAGGGCTACGGCCAGTCTTCGCAGGTGCAGCTGCGCTTCCTCAAGGTGCGCCACACAGACTTTATTTTTTCGGCCAGTGCGGCAGAGTTTGGTTTTGTAGGCGCGCTGGTTTTACTTGGGCTGCTGGCGCTGCTGGTGCTGCGCCTGCTGCAGATTGCGCGCCAGTCTGATGATGCCTTTGGCGCATATCTTTGCTACGGGTTGGCGACGCTGTTTTTTGTGCAGACTGTGCTGAATGTTAGCGTCAACCTGAACTTGTTTCCGGTGGCGGGACTGGCGCTGCCCTTTGTGAGCTACGGCGGCAGTGCGCTGCTGGCGGCGGCGGTGGGCATTGCCATTGCCCTAAGCGTCAACGCGCAGCGCAATCCGCGCAAGTTTTAGGGCTGCGCCGCGCCTTGCCGCTCCGCAGCGTGCCTAGCCTTCAATGACCATGCAACCCGTGCGCGTGCGTTTTGCGCCGTCGCCCACCGGCTTTTTGCACATCGGCGGTGCGCGCACCGCGCTCTACAACTATTTGCTCGCGCGCCAGACCGGCGGCAGCTTTGTGCTGCGCATCGAAGACACAGACCAGGAGCGCCTGGTGCCCGGGGCCCTTGAAAATATGCTCGCCGCGCTGCGCTGGCTGGGCCTTCAGTGGGACGAAGGCCCGCAAGTGGGCGGGCCGCACGCTCCATACGTGCAGTCCGAGCGGGCGGCGCTGCACCGCGCGCGTGCAGAGCAGCTAGTGCTGGCCGGGAAGGCATACTATTGCTACTGCACCCGGGAGCGGCTGGATGCGCTGCGCACCGAGCAGCGCGTACTCAAGCGCCCGCCGCGCTATGACGGCCACTGCCGCGGCCTTTCAGCAGCAGAAGCAGCGCAGCTGCGTGCCGCCGGCACACCGGCCGTTATACGGTTCAAAACTCCTGCCGATGGCAGCACCACTGTGACGGATGCCATTCGCGGCGACATCACCGTTCAAAACAGCACACTGGATGACTTCATTATTCTCAAATCCGACGGCTTGTCGCTTTACCATCTGGCTGCGATGGCAGATGACCATGACATGGGCATCACGCATGTGATCCGCGCCGATGAGTGGCTGCCCAGCCTGCCCAAGCACGCGCTTATTCTGCGCGCGTTTGGGTGGCCGGAACCGGTATGGTGCCATCTTTCCGTGTTTCGCAAACCCAGCGGCAAGGGCAAGATGAGCAAGCGCGATGCTGCCGAGCTGCGCGGCACCGAGGGCCATTCTATTTTTGTGCATGAGCTGCGCGAGATCGGCTACCTGCCCGCAGCCGTGCTGAACTGGCTGGCGCTGATGGGCTGGAGCTATGACGACCAGAAGGAAGACTTTGACATGGCGGAGCTGGTGCGCTGCTTTAGCCTGGCGCGTGTGAACCCCGCGGCGGCAGCAGTCAACTTCGAAAAGCTGGATCACTTTCAGGGCGTGCATTTGCGGCGCATGCCGGTGCCGCTGTTGGCGACTGAGCTTGCGCCTTACTTTGTGGCGGCTGGTGTGCAGGCGGACCCGGCCATGCTGGAGCGCATCGTGCCGCTTATTCAGGAGCGCATCACCACATTTGAAGATGCGCCGCCGCTGGCCGGGTTCTTCTTTCGTGCGTCTGTGGATTGCAGCAGCGCGGATCTGCTGGTCAAGGATAAAACGGCGGATGAGTCGGCAGCTATTTTGCAGCGGGCGCATGCGCTGCTAGCAGCGCTGCCCACAATGCAGCACAGCGCTGTGAACGCCGCACTTACAGCGCTGGCTGCGGAGCTCGCGCTGAAGCCGGGGCAGTTGTTCAGCCCGCTGCGCATGGCGGTCACCGGGCAGAAGGTGAGCCCGCCGCTGTTTGAAAGTATGGAGCTGTTGGGGCGCGAAGTGGTGCTGGCACGGATTGCCGCAGGCGCGCAGCTGCTGCAGGCGCTATAGTTTGGCGTTCAGGCAGGCTGTAACACGCTTGTGATATTATCAGGAAAATTGGGGGATAGTTTAGTGGTAGAACTACGGACTCTGACTCCGTCAGCCTAGGTTCGAATCCTGGTCCCCCAGCCTTTAGCCCGCCATCCGGCGGGCTTTTTGTTTGCGCTGTTATACTGCGCAGTCCAACCCAAGGAGCCCACACATGGCAGCCATTCTTTCAGAAAGTATCCTGCAGGAGTTTGACACGCATCAGCTGCATCCGCTGCAGCATCCATCCACGCATGCCAATGCAATGGTGGTGGAGCGCGCCGATGGCGTGTATCTGCACACCCCGGAAGGCCGCAAAGTTCTGGACGGCATGGCTGGCTTGTGGAATGTAAATATTGGCTACGGCAACCAGGCGCTGCCCGAGGCGGCACGCGAGCAGATGAGCCGCCTGGCGTACACCTCCAACTTCACGGGCATGACGAATGTGCCATCCAGCCAGCTGGCCAAGCGCCTTGCCGGCCTGGCGCATCCCACACTCAACACCACATTCTTCACTTCGGGCGGCTCGGAGGCCAACGATACCGCCTTCAAGACCGCGCGCTACTACTGGCAGCGGCTGGGCCGCAAAGATAAAACAAAAATTATTGCACGCCAAAGTGCCTATCACGGCATCACGCTGGCAGCCACCTACGCCACCGGCCTCGCGCGCTATCACACCATGTTTGGCCCGCCGCTGGCCGGATTTCTTCACACCATCGACCCCTACCCGTACCGGCTGGCGATTGCGCAGCAAGCGGGCGAGAGCGTGGGCGCAGCTGCTGCGCGCGCGCTGGCCGAGCTGATAGAGCGCGAAGGGCCGGACACGGTGGCGGCGTTCATTGCGGAGCCGGTGCAGGGTGTGGGCGGCGTGATTGTGCCGCCGGATGATTACTTCCCGCTGGTGCGCGCCGTGTGCGACAAATATGATGTGCTGTTGATAATGGATGAAGTGATCTGCGGCTTCGGCCGCACCGGGCGCTGGTTTGGCAGCCAGCACTGGGGGCTGCGGCCGGACATGCTGGCGTTTGCCAAAGGCGTTACCAGCGGCTACCTGCCGCTGGGCGGGCTGCAAATTTCGGATGCGGTGCGCGAGGTGGTGCTGAGCGCGCCGGCATCAGAGATGTGGATGCACGGCTACACCTACTCCGGGCATGCAGCCTGCTGTGCGGTGGGCCTGAAGAATCTGGAGATTATTGAGGGCAGCGCGCTGGTGGAGCGCTCGCGCGAGCTGGGCGCCTATCTGCTGGCGCAGCTCCAGCCGCTGCGCGAGTTTGATTGTGTGGGCGATGTGCGCGGGCTGGGCTTGTTGTGCGGCATGGAGATTGTGGCGGACCGCGAGACGCGCACGCCGGATCCGGCGCGCGCGACGGCGATTGCCAACGCGTGCCTGGCGCGCGGTGTGCGCACGCGGGCGGTGGGCAACAGCACGCTGGCGCTGTCGCCGCCGCTGATCATCACGCGCGCAGAGATTGACCACATCGTGCAGACTTTCGGGGCGGTACTGGACAGCATCTAGGCTGCGCTGCGCAGCCAAAGAAAAAGCCCCCGCTGATAATGGCGGGGGCTTTGTATTTAAATTAGCTGCCGGATTACAACGCGGCTTTGGCCGCTGCCAGAACAGCAGCGTAGTCTGGTTCGTCGCCCAGCGCGGGCATGTAGGCGGAATAGGTGACCTTGTCTTTGCGGTCCACCACCCACACGGCGCGCCGCAGCAGGCGCACATCCTTGATGAGCACGCCATACGCTGCGCCAAAATTGGCGTCGAAGGCATCCGAAAAAGTTTGCAAACGCTCCACGCCGGCTGCTGCACACCAGCCTTTTTGGGTAAAGGGCAGATCCATGCTCACCGTCAGCATGCACACATCATCACCCAGCCGCGCGCCGGCTTCATTAA
>CANNEJ010000009.1 GCA_947503585.1 Anaerolineales bacterium
GATTGGCGGGCCGGGGCTGGTCGATGCGCTCACGCGCCGCGGCTTTCAATTTGCGGACAGTGGTGTTGATTTTGTTGTGGTGGGCAAGGACTACGGCCTCACGTGGCAAAAACTTGATGCGGCCGTTTTGGCAATTGGGGCCGGTGCGCAATTGGTTGGCACCAATCCGGATGTGACCTACCCGATTGAGAACGGGCTTGGCATCGGCAATGGCGCGATTCTGGCTGCGCTGACTGCGGCTACCGGTGTCGCGCCGATTATCATTGGGAAGCCGGAGCCGATTATGTATCAACAGGCGCTGGCGCGCATGCAGTGCACAGCAGCAAATACGCTGGCGGTAGGCGACCGGCTGGACACAGACATTCTGGGCGCGCAGCGTGCCGGCATCGCGAGTGTGCTGCTGCTGACCGGCATCGCAACCGCAGCGCAGGTGGCGGCCAGCGACCTGCAGCCCGACGCGGTGCTGCCCGGTCTGCCGGCCCTGACAGAAGCATTGCTGGCTGCGCCCGGCTGAGCCCGCGCGATGGCGCATTGGGCGGCGCTCTTTGTGCAGCGCCGGCTTGCATGCCAATAACTTCGGGTAATATTCATTTGGATGCGCGCCGGCGGGCGTGCCGAAAATATAAGCGCAACTTTTCATGCCCCAACAAATTTTTGAACTGAGCCTGGCTGAATTGCGGCAGCAGCTGGCGGCCTGGCAGCAGCCTGCTTACCGCGCGGCGCAGCTCTGGTCCGGTCTGTACTCAGATTTGCGTTCCAGCTTTGAAGAATTCTCCGTCTTGCCGCGCGGCTTGCGCACGCAGCTTGCGGCCACGTACGATATTGAATGCCTGCAGCTGAAGCTTATGCGCGAATCCAAAGACGGGCATACGCGCAAGTGGCTGTTTGGGCTGGCGGGCGGCGGTGAGGTGGAGACGGTGGTGATGGCCTATGACGAGCGCATGACGGTGTGCATCTCCACGCAGGCGGGCTGCGCGATGGGCTGTGTGTTTTGTGCGACCGGGCAGATGGGTCTGCTGCGCAACCTGACCGCCGGCGAGATTGTGGCGCAGGTGATCTGGGCGGCGCGCAGCTTGAAGGCGGTTGGCGGGCGGCTCACCAATATTGTGGTGATGGGCATGGGCGAGCCGTTTCATAATTATGAAGCGACGATGGCGGCGCTTGACCGGTTGCAAGACCCTGCTGGTTTTGGGATTGGTGTGCGGCGGATCACGGTCTCGACCGTGGGGCTGCCGCATATGATCCGGCGCTTTGCGCAGGAAGGCCGGCATGAGAAGCTGGCAGTTTCGCTGCA
Organism: Anaerolineales bacterium; assembly: GCA_947503585.1. Taxonomy (GTDB): domain Bacteria; phylum Chloroflexota; class Anaerolineae; order Anaerolineales; family UBA11657; genus BD1. The sequence goes on from CANNEJ010000009.1 coordinate 1,295, forward strand.
TGCTGCGACCGATGCACTGCGCAACCGGCTGGTGCCGATTAATAAGCGCTACCCGCTGGCAGAGGTGATCGATGCTTGCCGCGAGTATGTGCGCGGCGGCAACCGCCGGTTGAGCATGGAGTGGGCGCTGATTGACGGGCAAAATGACTCGGCCGAGCAGGCACAGCTGCTGGTGGAACTGGTGCAGGGGCTGGGCTGCCATGTGAACTTGATTCCGCTCAACCCCACTGGCGGCTATGCCGGCTTGCGCACCGGGCGCGAGGCAGCTGACCGTTTCAAGTCCGTGCTGGACACGGGCGGCGTGGCCTGCACCATTCGCGTGCGGCGAGGCATAGACATTGGCGCGGGCTGTGGCCAGCTGCGCACAAAAGCTGCCGGCGGCAAGGCGCAGCCGGCGCTGGCCTCGATTTAAAACCCATGCGCGTGTTGAGTGTGATTGGCACGCGCCCGGAGGCGGTGAAGATGGCGCCGGTGGTTGCAGCGCTGCAGCGCGCAGCGGGCGTTCAATCGCGCGTGCTGGTTACTGCGCAGCATCGTGAGCTGCTCGACCAGGTCCTGCAGCTCTTTGGCATTCAGCCGGACTACGACTTGAACCTGATGCAGCCCGACCAATCGCCCAGCGATGTGCTCGCGCAAGTTCTAACTAACATGCAGGCGCCCCTGCGCGACTTCCAGCCGGATTGGGTGCTGGTGCAGGGCGATACAACCACTGTGCTCGGCGCCGGATTGGCAGCTGCTTACGCCGGCATTGCCGTTGGGCATGTGGAAGCCGGGCTGCGCACTTATGACCGCGCCAATCCCTTTCCGGAAGAATTGAATCGCGTCCTGGCTGACCATCTTTCCGCGCTGCACTTTGCACCAACGGAGCTGGCGCGCAACGCGCTGCTGCGCGAAGGCATCGCGCCTGCGCGGGTGCATGTCACGGGCAACACTGTGATCGATGCGCTGCAGTTCATAACTGCGCGGCCGCCGTCGGACACCGCGCAGGAAATGCTGGACGCATTGCCGGCCGGCCGCCGGCTTATTCTGGTGACCGCCCACCGCCGCGAGAATTTTGGCGCGCCGCTGCAAGGCATCATCACCGCGTTGCGGGCGCTCGCGCAGCGCGGTGACGTGCAGATTGTGTATGCGGTGCATCCCAACCCGAGCGTGTCCGGGCCGGTGCAAGCCGCGCTGGGCGCAGTGCCCGGCATCACGCTGGCGCCGGCACTGGATTATTTAACCTTTGGGCACCTGCTGCGCCGGGCGGCGTTGATCCTTACGGACTCCGGCGGCGTGCAGGAAGAAGCGCCGGGCTTGGGGGTGCCGGTGCTTGTGCTGCGCAGCGTAACCGAGCGGCCGGAAGCCGTGCAGGCCGGCGTGGCGCTGCTGGTGGGCACGGAATCCGCAGCCATAATTTCGGCAGCGAACCGCCTGCTGGATGACAGCGCTGCCTACAACAAGATGGCCACCGCCACCAACCCGTTTGGGGACGGGCATGCGGGCGAGCGCATCGTGGCATTGCTGCTGGCGGCCGGCGGCAGTGCTGCGGGCGCAACCAATGCCTGATCCAAATCAGGGCCCACAAGCGGGCAGCCGGTTTTACGGCTGGAAACCATGCGCATGCCGCAGTCGGCTGCGCGTCGGGAAGGCGTGTCCACTTGCGCGCACCACATTGTTTGGTTATACTGTTTTAGTGCATAAGTACAAGAAGCTGTGCTTGGGAGATCGAACATGATGCCGAAACCATCTAACGAGCAAGGCCAAGGCTTGGTTGAATATGCGCTGATTTTGGTTTTGGTGGCGGTGGTTGTAATTGTGATTTTGGCGCTGCTTGGGCCGGCAATTGGCGAGATGGTCTCAAGCATCATGGCTACCATTCGCGGCGACGGATAAGCGGCGGTGGCGGTGCTGGCGCAGCCCGAAAAGCGGCTGCGGCAGTCGGTGTCAATTCAAAAGCGGGCCCGTGTGTGGCCGGCGTAAGTTTCGGTGGCAGGCAGGGTAGCAAATAATATAGCCGTGAACCCGCTGCTTTCTTCCCCGCATTTGGCGCGCCTCTTCGCTGCGCGCGTCGCTATCAACGTCGATGAAATCTTTTGGAAAAGCGTGGACTTTCTCATTCCGCCGCGCTGCGTGGCATGCGGGATTGCGGGCCACACGTTTTGCGCCAGCTGTGCGGCGGCGGTGCAGCTGTGCCGGGCGCCCCTCTGCACCAAGTGCGGCTTTCCGCTCGCCGGCTCCCCCGGCGCAGCCTGCGACTTTTGCAGCCGGCATAACTTGAAAGTTGACCGGCTGCTTGCCGCCGGCATGCATCGCGGCCCGCTGCAGTTGGCGATCCATGCGCTCAAGTACCGCCGCAACCGCGCGCTGGCTGCCCAATTAGGAAGCTTGATGGCTGCGGCCTGGCCCGCAGATGCGCCTGCCAACGCGCTGCTGGTACCGGTGCCGCTAGCGCGCCAGCGGCGCAGTGCGCGCGGCTTTAACCAGGCGGAAGTGCTGGCGCGCCAGCTTGGCTGGCGGCTGGGCTTGCGTGTGGATGGCGCGGTTTTGCAGCGCACGCGCGAGACGCGTTCACAAGTGGGCTTGGGAGCAGTGGCGCGCGGCGAAAATGTTTCCGGTGCGTTTACTGCCAACGCGCGCCGGCTGCGCGGGCGCCGCACAGTGCTGATTGACGATGTGTGCACTACGGGTGCCACGCTGTCTGAGTGCGCAGTTGCGCTGCGGGCAGCCGGTGCTCCACTGGTATGGGCTTTCACCCTTGCGCGGGCAGCGCGCAGTTAGCTTGGTCCCCAAATCTTTTTCACTTTAGGGAGGTTCCCATGACCATTCCAGTTAGCATCGAACTGCAGCATGTAAAAGTGGCAAAGCGCCTGCTTGATTACATTGAGCGCAAGCTTTCCAAGCTGGATCACTTTTTGCCGGACATTGAGAGTGCCGCGGTGGAGCTTTCGCTGCGGGCCGGCGTGCGCAGCTTGTCTGAGCGCAAAGTGGCACAGGTTACGGTGCGCGCCCGGGGCAAGCTCTTGCGGGCAGAGGAGACCTCAGATGTCCTGCGCACGGCGGTGGACCGGGCAATCGAGAAAATTCACCGGCAGGTGGAGCACTATAAGGGCAAGCACACGGCGCGTCGCAGTGTGCGCGGGGGCTTGCCGCGCATTTCTGCAATCATGGCCGCTGCACCGGAGATTGAGATTGAGATTGATGATGAAGCCGCAGCGGACGAGATTATGCGCCGCAAGAGTTTTAAGATCTCGCTTATGAGCGAATTTGAAGCGGTGGATCAAATGCTGCTGCTGGGGCACACCTTCTTTGTGTTCCTGCATGCTGACACCAGCCGCGTAAATGTTGTGTACCGGCGCAAGGGCGGCGGCTACGGTTTGCTCCTGCCCGAACTGGCGTAAGCCGCAAATCGGATTTCATCCGGCTGTGCTGGTGCAGCCGGATGAAACTACCGCCGCTTTGTTTTTCAATCAATGACCGACCTAGTTGATGCGGTTGTAATGCTGGGCGCGCTGGGCCCAACAGCAGCTGAGCAGCTATTGCAGCGCGCGCGCTGGCTGGCCACGCTGCACATGCTGCAGCAACTGGCGGGCTGTGCGGATGTGGGGCGCATAGTGCTGGCAGCGCCGCCGGAGCTGCAGGGGCACTGGCAGGCGGATGCGCCGGCGCTGGGCTTGCTGCAGCGCGTGCAGTGGGATGGCGATGCGGCCGAATCGCCGTTTCATTTTGGGGAGCGCCTGGCCGCGCTTGTGGCGCAATATCAGCTCACGCGCGTGCTGTATGCCGGCGGCGGCAGCATGCCGCTGCTGGGTGCGGCACGCCTGGGTGAGCTGGCAGCGGAGCTGCGCAGCACCCGCAGCGCGCTTGCGCTCACAAACAATTTGTACTCCAGCGATTGGCTGGGCTTAAGCGATGCGCGCGCGCTGGCTGCACTCAGCAGCCGCCTGCCGCGCGACAACATGCTCGGCTGGGTGCTGCAGCAGGAAGCGGGTTTTGTGGTGCGTGCGGCAGCAGCCAGCGCAGCTACGCGCTTGGACATTGACACGCCGGCGGATTTGCTGGCGCTGCGCTGGCACACAGATACGCCGGCTGCACTGCGCGCACATTTGGCGGAGGCGTTGCCATCGGATCTGGCAGCGCGCTGGCTGGAAGTGCAGCAAGTGCTGGCGCGGGGCGCCAGCCATATTGCGCTCATCGGGCGGGTGTCTGCGGCGGTGTGGCAGCTGCTCGAAAGCCGCACGCAAGTTTGGGCACGCGTGTTTGCGGAGGAACGCGGCATGACCGCCAGCGGCCGGGCGGCAGACGGGCGGGTACGGTCCGTGATTGCGGATCACATTGAGCGCACGGGTGCGGATGAATTCTTTGCGCAGATGGGCGAGTGGGTGAATGCGGTGCTGTTTGATAACCGCGTGTATCTGGCGCACCATAAATCGTGGCCGCCGGCTGCGGACCGCTTCGCTGCGGACCTGGGCTGGGCGGATGCCGTGCAGGATTTGCGCTTGCGCGCGCTGGTTACGGCGGCGCAGGGCTGCCGTGCGCCCGTAATTATGGGCGGCTACGGCGTTGTGAGCGGCGGACTGTATGCGATGCTGGAAGGGCTGCCGCAACAGCCGTATGCATCAGTAGCGCAAAGTTAAAGCGGGTAAGCCGTTGTTGGCGCGGGTGTTACCAGCCTTCAAGAAAAGGCCGCCAGTCTTCAAACTCTTCCAGATAGCGCCCGTACAAATACATTGCAGATGGCTGCGGCTCGTGGGCCACGCGCCGTAAGTTCATGTGCGCCTCGCGCGGCGTGCGGCCGCCTTTAAGGCGATTGCATGCCGGGCAGGCTGCCACCACGTTCTCCCATGTATGCGCACCGCCGCGGTGGCGCGGCAGCACATGATCCAGCGTCAGGTTGCCGGAGCGGCGGCCGCAATATTGGCAGGTGTTGTTGTCGCGCCGGAATATTTCCCAGCGGCTGAACTTTACAGTTGGCCGCGGCCGGCGAATCATTTTCTCCAAGCGGATGATGGAGGGGCAGGCAATTTGCTGGCGGGCTGAGCTCACATAGCCGCGCCCGTTCGCCACCAGCTCGGCGCGCCCTTCCAGCACCAAGCCCAGCGCTCGCCGCAAGTGGCACACATTCAAGGGCGCAAAGTTGGCATTCAGCACAAGTACCGGAAGCTGCAGGATGTTGCCGGACATGTAAGCTTCTATTTTATCATTTTGGAGAATGGGCAGTGTCGGCTGGCAAAGCTATGCGGCGGCGCAAGCTGCTGTAGCTGCGCCACTCGCTGTGAGCCATTAGCAGTGCCAGCAGCACCCCGTGCACGCCCATGCGCCAGCCCGCGAGCGTTACAAAGCGCCAGTAAAACTGGCGGAGTGCCATTGTCAGCGGTTGATGCGCTCGCGCGCGCGTGCCCGCCCGCCACATGCCCGTCGCCGCAAGTTCTGCGTACACGCGCTGCTTGGCCACAAACTCCCGGATGGTTGCGTAGTTAAGATGCACCAGCGGCTGCGCCAGCTGTGCACTTGCGCCGGTGATCAGCGCCAGCTCATGTACCGGGCGGCTGCTGTCGTAGCGTACGCAGTCCGGGCGCAGCAGGCGCAGCTGGTAATCCGGGAACCAGCCCGCCTGCAGCGTGAGCCGGCCAAGTATGTAATTGTGGCGCGGCACCCACCACGCCGCCACAGCCGGTTGCGCAATTGCACTGCGCACTGCCTGCGCCAGCGGCGCCGGCACGCGCTCGTCGGCATCCACAAAAAATACCCAATCACTTTGCACGGCGTCCAGTGCGGCGTTGCGCTGCGCTGCGTAATCTGTGAACGCATGTTGGACCACGCGCGCGCCGGCGGCGCCCGCAATTTCAATTGTGCGGTCACTGCTGAACGAATCAAACACCAGCACCGCATCCGCGAAGGCGAGCGATGCAAGGCAGTCCGGCAGATGCGCCTCTTCGTTAAGTGTGAGAACTACGGCTGTGAGCAAGGGCATTATCTACGCAGATGGTGATCGCCGCCGCCGCCCCTAGAGTGTTTTCGGCCGCGCTGTGCATTCGCCAGCATGTTGGCGTCAGCTGCGCAGGCGTGCTTTGGATTTCAGCGGCGACACAGAGTGCCACATCATCGAGTGCAGCGGAACATGCGCAAGGTCTGCGGCTGCTCTGCCAAGGAGGTTCATTGCGGGCATAGCTCTGCCCTACCGACTAGCTAGATACACCGGCGTCGAGATCATAGAGTGACCAGACGTCGATCGCGTCAAGGTTAATCGCGGTGATACCGTGTGCGGCGAGGGATCCAGCAATTTGCGCGCGGTGCTCGGTGGCGTGGTGCACGGCCTGATCGATGAGTACCCAGCGGGGGAAGGTCACCGTTTCGCCGTTGAACGAAACCCAGCGCAGGACTTCGTCTCCTGGGAGCTGCGCACCTGCGCGAAGGCGCGCATCCGCTGCGGCGAGGCCTGTGGCAAGCGCCGAGACATCTGCGGTGCTGGTTGGGAGTGCACGCTCACCGGTGCGTGGTTCGCCATGGAGCCGCTGAGCGTAGTTCTCGGCAGCGGACACCAGATGGTGTGCGATCGCACCCACGCTCCACTCGCTGCCTGGCGCGGTGTACGCAAGTGCGCTCTCCGGGAGTGTGGCGAGACGCTCAAAAAGGCTGGCATTCGCCCACGCCATGTGGCGCAGCATCTGATCGAGTGTGACGGAAGCGCTCATGTTAATGTGACCTCGTCAGGTTGCGGTTGGGCACCGGCCGCTTTCAGTTGCGCGGCACAATCGTCACAAAGAACGGGTCAACGCGATTGTTGACATTCGAAATCTCCACGTCCTCATGAATTAACCCGGCCCAAAAGTAGAGCGGGTTGCGTTCGGGTACATCGGTAATCAGCACGCTGCTGGAAATGGTCACACGCTGGCCGGGCATCAGGTAATAGTAGTCGCCAATCTTTGTTAACTCTTCCGGAGTGCCCAGCGCCCAGCGCCAAGGGTAGTCACGAATGCAAGTGTCGCAGTCCAGGCCCACGCGCCACGCGCCGGACTCTTCAAACCAGCCAAGTGTGTTTGCGTTTTCGTCTTGTTTGTATTCGTAGCCGGGGGTGGGACCGGTTGTGCGCAGTGGTGCGGTGCCGTAGTTTTCCACAGTGAGCGAAAAGTTCAGCGCTTCGCCTTGCACAATTGTGGCGGGCTCATAGGCTACGGCAGCGTTCACAATTTCCGCGCGCGGCACGCCGCCCAGTTCAATTGCCAGCTGGCCCTGCGCACGCACCCGCTGTCCGAGCGCATCTTGCGCCACTGCTACAACCCGGTAAGTTCCATCTGGCGGCGGGTTCACACCCAGATCAACACCGCCCTCATACTCAAAAGTGTGCAGGCCGGCAGCGCCGGGCGCAATCGTGCCTTCACGTTCCGGGATCGGGCGCGCCGCGCCCTGATGATCAATCAAGCTCACATCCAATTTTGCGGGGGCCGCCAGATACGCGTTAATCCACACCCGGTCAGAAATTCCGTCGCGATTGGGAGTGAACACCAACGGCGATACAGAGAAGCCGCGCACGTCTGGCAGGGGAGCGGGTGGGCTGAGAATGCTGAGCGTGCCGCGGCGCTCGGAATCACCGCCCGCTGCGGCAGCTGCCACCACCCAGGTGTAATCGCCAGCGGGCAGTACGCGCGCCAGAATCTCCGCACTGATGTTTTCTCCAGCCAGCGCAAAGCCATCCACGATGCCGGAGAAGAGCACGGCATGGCTGCCCGAGCTGCGCTGGCTTGCGCTGCGAAAGGTGAAGCGGGTACCGGCCGCGTCAAGCAGAAAAATTGACACGAGTGCGGGCCGTGCCAGCTCGTAGCGAATGCGCAAAACATCATCAAGGCCGTCGGCATCTGGCGTGAGGGTGGCGCTGCTGAACTCGGCGGAACGCAGGGCAGCGCCGGCCGGTCGCAGCACCAGCCAGACCGCCAGCAGCAACCCGCCACACACGGCAGCGGCTGCCAGCACCGATGCAATAATTGATGCACGCATTAAATTTTCATGCCAGCCGGAGCTAGGGCGCAGTTTACCGCACGCTGTAAATCGCGTCAATTTTCACGCAGATAGGCGCCATCAACGGGCCGGAATGCGCCCGCTGTTTTGGCGCTTAGGCGCCGCGCAGTATAGAATACAAACGGCGTCCGGGTGACTGGATGCCGCGCGCCACAGCGGCCGGCATTGTGCCGGCGTGCAGCAAATGCGGTCGCGCTCAACCCAATCCCGTTCGAGGTGCCGATTGCGCTCATTCCAACAACAAGACCAAGCCATGCTCGCCAATATGGCCGAGGCCACCGGCAATCATGCCAACGCGCTCTATGAAATTGATGACGCGGAGGTGGACGGCAAGGGGCTGATTGAGTGCGCGCTGGTGCCGCTGCGCGATTTGGTTTTGTTTCCGCACATGTCGACGCCATTGCAGATCGGGCGCGAGCGCACGCTGGCAACAGTGACGGCTGCCAACCAGCGCGGCGAGACACTGATTGCGGTGGCGCAGCTGGATAGCGACACAGACGATCCGGGAGTGGAAGACCTGTACACGATGGGAGTGGAGATGGCCGTGGGGCGAGTGCTGCGCATGCCGGACGGCAACACAGCAGTGCTGGCGCAGGGCCGGCGGCGCGTGGAGCTGGTGGAGGTGGTACAGGAAGAACCTTATCTGGTCGTGCGCGCGCGCCCGATTGAAGATTCAGTGCCTGATTTGTCTATTGTGCCTTCATTCATGCGCGCAGTGCTGGCCCTGTTTGAAAAGTGCGTGCGGCTGAACCATGGCCTGCCCGAAGAAGCCTATGCCTTTGCACTGAATGTTGACGAGCCCGGCTGGCTTGCCGACCTGGTGGTTTCGACCCTCAGTCTTTCGATTGCGGAGCGGCAGCGCGTGTTGGAAATCCGCGATCCGCTGGCGCGCCTGCAGGAAGTGCATGGGTTGCTTGGCAAAGAATTCGCAATGCTCGAGATGGAAGAACAGATCCACTCGCAGGTGCAGCACACCATGGACCGCGGGCAGCGCGAGATGTATTTGCGCGAGCAGCTCAAGACCATTCAGGGCGAGCTGGGCGATGGCGACCCATGGCTGCAAGAGCAGAGCGAGCTGCGCACGCGCATTGCGGCAGCCGGCATGCCGGAAGAAGTGGAGCAGCGTGCTCTCAAAGAGCTGGAGCGCATGGCGCAAATGCAGCCCATGACGCCCGAGGTTGGCATCATCCGCAACTACATTGATGTGCTGCTGGACCTGCCTTGGCGCACAGCCACCGCGGATCTGCTGGACATCAAGCGCGCGCATAAAATTCTGGACGCCAACCACTACGGCTTGCCCAAGGCGAAGGACCGCATCCTGGAGCACATTGCCGTGCGCATGCTGGCAAAAGGCAACAAGAAGCTGCGCCAGCCGATTTTGTGTTTTGTGGGGCCGCCCGGTACCGGCAAGACTTCGCTTGGCAAATCGATTGCCGAGGCGCTGGGGCGCAAGTTTGTGCGCGTGTCACTGGGCGGCGTGCGTGATGAAGCTGAGATCCGCGGCCACCGCCGCACTTACATTGGCGCCATGCCCGGCCGCATCCTGCAAACCATGCGCAAGGCCGGGTCCATCAACCCCTTGTTCATGCTGGATGAGATCGACAAGCTGGGCAACGCTTTCCGTGGCGATCCATCGAGCGCGCTGCTGGAGGTACTGGATCCCGAGCAGAACAGCAACTTCTCCGATCACTTTCTTGAGCTGCCCTATGACTTGTCGCAGGTGATGTTCATCACCACGGCCAACTATCTGGGGCCGCTGCTGCCGGCGCTGGAAGACCGGCTGGAGGTGATTGAGTTCAACAGTTATACGGAAGAGGAGAAGCTGGAGATTGCACGGCGCTACCTTGTGCCGCGGCAGCTGGAGCTGAACGGACTCACCGCCCGGAAAGCCAGCTTCCCGGATGCCACGCTAACTGCGCTGGTGCGCGAGTACACGTACGAGTCCGGCGTGCGCAACCTGGAGCGTGAGCTGGCGAGTGTGTGTCGCAAAATTGCCCGGCGCATGGCGGAAAAGAAGCCGGCCGCGCGCGTGGTGCAGGCGGGCCAGCTGGCGCGCCTGCTGGGACCGCCGCAGTTTTTAGACATGCAGGCGGAACGCAAGGATGAAGTGGGCGTGGCCACCGGCCTGGCATGGACTCCGGCGGGCGGCGACCTGACATTGATTGAAGTGGCGCTGTTACAAGGCAAGGGCGGGCTGCAAATTACCGGGCAGGTGGGCGAGGTGATGCAAGAGTCCGCGCAGGCTGCGCTGGCTTATCTGCGTTCGCGCAGCGCGCACTTCGGCGTCAAGCCGGGCTTGTTCGAAAAAACTGATGTGCACTTGCACGTGCCGGAAGGCGGCATTGCAAAGGACGGCCCGTCAGCCGGCATCACCATTGCCACCGCACTCATCTCCGCATTTACCAAGCGCAAGGTGCGCTTTAGCGTCGGCATGACGGGCGAGATTACGCTGCGCGGGCGCGTGCTGCCGGTGGGCGGCTTGAAGGAGAAGATTCTCACCGCGCGCCGCGCCGGGTTGAAGACGGTCATCATCCCGCGCCGCAATGAGAAGGATCTGGCCGACCTGCCGCGCCAGGCCCGCAAAGATTTGCGGCTGGTGCTCGTCGATCATTTAGATGATGTGCTGAAGGTGGCGCTGAATGCGCCGCTGAAGGCGGTGGCGCCGCCTGCCAAAGCGAAAGCAAAACCCGCGAAGCCGAAATCGAGGCTGGCAAAAATTAAATCCGGGCCCGCCAAAAAGCCGCTGCCCAAGCCCGCACCGCGCCCGGCTGCGCGGCCGGCAGCGCGCAGCTCCAAGCGCTAACGCCCTGCGGAGCGGGCATTACGCCCGGTTGAAGGCGGCTGTAAGCTTGTCCAGCGCAGTGAACAGCTGCGGCTTCCACTGCGCCGGGTCGGGCTCACGCGGCAGCCAGATTTTTCCCTTGGAGATGCGGCTGCCGGCGGGCAGTACATCGGTTAGTGTGGCGCGCGCAGCATCGCTTTCCCAAAAGCGGCTGCGCAGCGAAATCAGCCCGCCTTGCGTGCCCACGGCTTCCACGCCGGCGCTGTAGGCGCGCAGCTTTACGCGCAGTTGGTACAGCAGGTTGCGCAGCGCGGCGGGCAGCGCGCCAAACCGGTCTTCCAGCTCAGAGCGCATCTCGGCAATGCTTTGCTCGGTGCTTAGCTCTGCCAGCCGCCGGTACAAGCGCACCCGCAGCGCTTGATCCGGAATGTAGCCGGGCGGAATGCCCACCTCCAATGGCAGGTCGACCGATATCAGCGACAGATCCCAGCTGGGCAGCTCCCGGCCGTCGCCGTTGCTGGTCGCCCGCAGCTGATTGACGGCTTTGCGCAGCAGGCGCGTGTACAGGTGAAATCCTACCGCGGCAATATAGCCGCTCTGGCGCTTGCCAAGGATGTCGCCCGCACCGCGCATCTCCAGATCCCGCATGGCAATGCTGTAGCCCGCGCCCAGTTCAGTTTGCTCGGCAATGGTCTGCAGCCGTTCGCGCGCATCTTCGGTGATGCGCTTGCGGCCTTGCGTGGAATGCAGGAAGTAGGCGTAGGCGCGGTTGGCACCGCGGCCCACACGCCCGCGCAGCTGGTACAGCTGCGCCAGGCCAAACGTGTCGGCGCGATCCACAATCAGCGTGTTGGCGTTCGGGATGTCCAGCCCGCTCTCGATGATGGATGTGCACAGCAGCACATCATGCTCGCCGCGGATAAATTCGGCCATCACCTGCTCCAGCTGCTTCTCCGGCATTTGCCCGTGCGCCACCGTCAGGCGCGCCTCGGGCAGCAGTGCTGCCAGCTTGGCGCGCACCGTCTCAATTGTTTGCACGCGGTTGTGAACAAAGAACACCTGCCCCTGCCGGTCCAGCTCGCGCAAAATGGCCTGGCGCAGCACGTGCTCTTTAAACGGGCCAACATGCGTGATGACGGGCAGGCGCTCGTTGGGCGGCGTGTTGATGGTGCTGATGTCGCGCACGCCCGTCAGGCTCAGGTACAGCGTGCGCGGGATGGGCGTTGCGGTAAGCGTCAGAATGTCCAGCGTGGTGCGCATGGCTTTGAGGTGTTCTTTGTGCGTCACGCCAAAGCGCTGTTCTTCATCAATGATCAGCAGCCCGAGATCTTTGAACTGCACATCTGCCTGCACCAGGCGGTGTGTGCCGATGATGATGTCAATGGTGCCGGCCGCCAGCTCTTTTATAATCTGGCGCTGCTGCGCGGCGTTGCGAAAGCGCGAGAGCATCTCAACGCGCACCGGAAACGCCGCCAGCCGGCGCTGAAATGTTTGAAAGTGCTGCTGCGCCAGCACTGTCGTGGGCACCAGGATTGCCACCTGTTTGCTGTCTGCAATTGCCTTGAAGGCCGCGCGCAATGCCACTTCGGTTTTGCCGTAGCCCACATCCCCGCAGATCAGGCGGTCCATCGGGCGCGGGCGCTCCATGTCTTCGGTCACCGCTGCAATTGCGCGCTGCTGATCCTCAGTTTCAGTGTAGGCGAAGGAGGCGGCCAGCTCCTGCTGCCAGCGCGCATCGGCAGAAAATGCGTAGCCGGGCGCAGCTGCGCGCCGCGCATATAAGTCCAGCAGCTCCTGCGCCAGCACCTCGGCTGCCTGGCGCGCCTGATCACGCGCGCGCGGCCACTCGGCAGAGCCCAGGCGCGAAAGCTCGGGCGTGCGTTCGTCCGGCCCGATGTAGCGGCTAAGCTGGTCAGCTTGCGTGATGGGCACATACAGGTGGTCGCCGTTCTCATAAACCACAAGCAGGTACTCGCGCTCAGTCTCGTGCAGCGTGCGCGTCACCAGCTCGGTGAACTGGCCGATGCCATGCTCCAGGTGCACCACTAAATCGCCGGGCTGAAATTCTTCAAACGCACTTTCGGGCGCTGCGGCGGCAGCCCGGCGCAGCGTGCGCTGGCGCGGCTCCGGCCGGCTCCAGCCGAAAATTTCTGCGTCGGTCAGAAGGTGCAGACGCTTTTCCGCAGCGCCTTTGGTGTGCGTTTCCAAGCGCAGCACCCAGCCCTCGGCCA